>NZ_JBCPGE010000009.1:65343-110537 GCF_040914025.1 Ruminococcus sp. RTP21484sp1_RTP21281st1_A8_RTP21281_210402 | reverse complement strand
ATGCTGATGATTGCAGCTGCCATAATGCTTACGATATACAAAACAAGAGCAGCCATACTTTCCTCAAAAAGACCACAGAGCATACACAGAATACCTGATGCCATCCATAGTTTCCCACTGAATCTATGAGTTGCATTCCAGTTTTCCTCATCCTGCAATGTCCATATAACCCGGATTCCTATCGTATTATTCTGCTTTACCTTTGGCAGATAATTTCCTATAACCATGAATAGTAAGCCTGTTCCATAATACATGAATGCCATGAACAGGTTCTCCATGCCTGCTCCGGTATTTACCAATCTGGCAATGCCATTATAGAGCAATGTAATAACAGGTATCATCCATATAGTCATTCCTATAACTTTTGGACTCTGTTGTCGGCTTCTGTTATCATAAAATATGATTGCTACAAATATACAGTGCGTTACTACAAAAAATACATTTATCCATTTACCGTGTGTACTCGTAAAACCCACCAGGACTCCTGCAAGAATTACCAGTATAGAGCTAATTAATGAACCTCTATATTTTTTTATCATTTCCTTCATCGTTCGATGCTCCTTTCAAATCTGTGATCCACAACATGACATCTTCCAATACGGAAGTGTTTAATTCATAATAAATAAACTTTCCTTCTCTTTGGTTTCGGATCAAATCAGCTTCCTTCAATATTGCCAGATGTCTTGATATGGATGCTCCCGTCACTGAAAAATGTTCGCATATTTCTCCGGCTGAAAGCCGCCCATTTTTCAATAAGTTCAAAATCTCACGTCGTATTGGATCAGCCAGTGCTTTTAATGTATCCTGTATACCCAATAATTCATCACATCCCTTCATTTAACATTTAACCTAATTGTTAAACGTATTATAATGCAAGGAATATTATGTGTCAAGAACCAGTTACTTCAAAATATGGTTGACATTTATATTCTACAGATGTAGAATATAAACAACTTCTACAAAAGTAGAAAATAATAAACAGGGAGAATGCACTATGAAGACAGGAACAGTAAAGTTAATGACACTTATCACTACGGCGGTATTGGGAACTTTTTCAGCAGGAACGGTTCTGGCAGCAGAAAATAATGACTTTTATACACAGCCGCCAGCAGATTCCGACTGGGAAAAGGCAGATACGGAAGGTACTTATGCCAGCTACACGAATGGAAGTGATTATGTAAACATTTACAAATATTCACTTGATGATGTCAATATAGCAATTGCAAAATGCAATGATACGTATGAAGCCTGCTATCAGACAGTTTATTCAGAGGGGAACAGTTTATATATGACGGTGGGATATGCAAAAGATGCAGATGATATCGGTGATGTCAGAAAATTCGTAGAATATATTTCCTATCCAGGAAATCCCTCCCTTACCAGACAGGCAGATGAAGATTCAACAGAGAATTCTGATCAGGAGGATACCGATACTTCCAATCCGGGAGGCAAGGGAGATTCAGATTCTTCCGATACAGAAGTGAATGCTTCCGCAGATAACAGTGATGGTTCAGATATTATTTCCACCTCACCACTGACATTAGTTGACAGTGATGGAAATACAATTGAGATCAATTACATTCTTCACAAAGATTATTCTTGCGAATACCGTGGAGATGATGGAATGAAATATACTGATAATGGGAATGAAACTTATACCGATGAAAATGGAAATACCTACTCAGCTCTGAATGATGACACTCATCATCTGGGACATACGTTGGAACAGCATGACCTTCAGGATGCAAACGGTAATACTGTGACGGTTACGGAAACTACAAATGGTGATTATTATTTCCAGGACGAAAATGGTACAGGATTTACGGACAACGGAGACGGGACATGGAGTGATGAAAATGGCAGCAGCTATACAGAAATAGACTGATAGTGGTCAGTAGCTGCAGGAATGGCAAGGGCATTTGCAAATTGTGCAAAAGCCCTTGCCATTTCCGTGAACCGTGGTAAAATAGAATCATTCCTACATTTGTAGAAAATATGTAACAGGGGAGGTATGAAAAAGTGAAAAAAACTTACCAGAGACTTCCGGACTCAGAGCTGGATATTATGCTCGTTCTTTGGAATAATACTCCGCCGATGACCAGACCGGAGATTGAGAAAGTGATCAATATGAAGAAAAAGCTTGCATCAACAACAATTTTGTCATTGCTGACCAGATTGGAGAACAAAAATTTCGTGGAAGTGACGAAACAGGGAAAAATGAATCTGTATACACCCATGGTTTCGCAGTCAGATTATCAGGCACATGAAAGCCAGAGTGTTCTTGAGAAACTTTATGGGAATTCACTAAAAAAGTTTGTAACTTCACTTTATCATGGAAAGAAGATCAGCTCAGAAGAAGTCCAGGATCTCAGTGAATTTCTTAAGAACCTGGAGGACAGGGAGGAATAGCTAATTATGGAGGTTTTCATTCTGCACATTCTGAAACTGAACATTATTGCAGCAATAGTAATTTTACTGGTAAAAGTGCTTGCGACTCTGTTTAAAGGACGTGTATCAGCGAGATGGAAGTACTTTATCTGGCTGTTGATTACGATAAGCCTTTGTGTTCCGGTGCGCCTTCCGGAGAATCTGGCACTGGTGGATTTCAAAGTACTTAGAAGCAGTCAACAGAATACGCAAAACCCGAAGATAACGGATTACGCAGTCAGACCAGAGGAAAGTCAGAAGATAACAGAAACCGTATCATCTGCGAGCAATGACATGAAAAATCTGACAGAAATTCCGGAACAAAAGAGAACTGTCAGGTACGAATCAGATAAATGGCTGGGAATTGTGGCTGTGATTTTTGTTGTTGTCTGGCCGAGCGTAGCGGTACTTAAACTGACAGGAGAATTGCTGGCATATTATTTTTCTATAAGGAATCTGGAACGGATGAGTCTGCAGGTAAGTGATACGGTGAGTATTCAGATGTACCGTGCAGCGTGTCAAAAGAAGCACGTACGCAGAATACCGGAGCTCAGGCAAAACGCAGGTCTTACCACACCGCTTCTTGCAGGACTTTTACATACAAAATTGTATCTACCAGCAACCGGGTATTCAGCAGAAGAAAGAAAACTTATTTTTTACCATGAACTCACACATTATTGCCATCGGGATCTCTGGTATAAGATGCTCCTTCGAATCTGTGCATCAATATACTGGTTCAACCCCTTTCTTCTTATCATGCTGAAAGAAGCGGATAAGGATATTGAGAATCTGTGTGATACAGCAGTTGTTCGCAGAGTTAATAAAAAGGAACATAAATTATATCGACAGCTGCTTCTCAGGACAGTGGCCATGGAAAATCAGATTCCATATGTGACAGCAAGTCTTAATGACAGCGAAATGGTGTTTAAAGATCGGATTCTGTATATGGTGAACATTCGGAAACTCCGCAGAGGGATTCTTCCGGGAATTCTTGTGACGCTGCTGCTTGCAGGCGGTAATCTGGTATTTAATGTCTCTGCCGGGACAGATACAGTTTCAGTAGAGACGGAGAAGTCTGGTATTGAAAAAAATGCAGATCCAGAGAAAAATAATGTACCGGATTATGCACCGTTTTCTGAAATGGTAACTATGCAGAAAGCTGCTGAAACACAGGACGAAGGAGGAGTGACAGAGAATGCAGATACAGAGGATTCTGTAGACGAAGAGGAAAAAGCAGATGCGGAAACAAACGATGAACCTGCCATGGAAAACAGCGGACAGGTAAGTGAAACGACCGATGATGGAATTACCTCTGACAACAACGAGTCTGTTTCATCTTATGAGAATCTGCCAGCAGGCGTACCATATACCAGTGGATTCACTACTGCTTCCGGTGTAGCATCAATTGTAGCACCGGGTGGAGGAGATGAAGAATCCAGAGTTCTTTACGATAACGGAGATGGGACCTATTCTGATGCTTATGGGAGCCGATACAGTTATCAGGGAGATGGAAACTGGGCAGATGCCAATGGAAATTCATATCGTACCTGGAATGACGAAGACTATAATTTCGGAACACAGCTGGAAAAGCATGAACTCAAGGGCAGCAGCGGCACCGTTAATGTAAAAGAGACTACAAACGGAGATTATTATTACTGTGATTCAGAAGGTGTAGGATACACAGATAATGGTGACGGAACCTGGACCGATGAGAACGGAAATCTTTATGAAGAGTAAATGAAAAGAAACGTTTTCCGGAAGCAAATAAGAGACTGGAAAACGTTTCTTTTCTTGTAAAATGTTATATGAGATATAAAAGCTATTTGGAAATATAATTATTTGATAAGAAAGACATTTTTATTTTACAACAAACAGATATTTTTATGATAAAATATCGGAAAAAAATTTTGGACTGTAACAAAAGTCGTTGCAGTGTCTAAACTACATCAAATGGATACGGAGGAAGAAATGTGCGGGATCTGTGGATTTACAGGTTACAGACAGGATCAGAAGACAGTAATTGAAAGGATGATGAAAGCCATTGAGCATAGAGGCCCGGACAGTGAGGGCTCCTTTTGCAGGGAGAAGATTACGCTGGGCTTTCGAAGACTTAGTATTATTGATTTAGAAGATGGGCAGCAGCCTATGGAAAGTGCGGATGGAAATCTGCATATTGTTTTTAATGGAGAAATCTATGATTATAAAGAACTGCGGGCAGAACTTGAGACTTTCGGCATTTCTTTTTGCACCCATTCCGATACGGAAGTTCTGGTAAATACCCTTCAGCAGTATGGGGAGAAGGCACTGGATAAACTCAGGGGAATGTTTGGGTTTGCAGTATGGAATGAAAAAGAGCAGACTTTGATGCTTGCAAGGGATTTCTTTGGAATTAAGCCTGTGTACTATGCCGAAATAGATGGGCACTTTGTATTTGCTTCTGAAATTAAGAGTATCCTTGCATTTCCAGGCTATGAAAGGAAAGTAAATCAGAAGGCACTGGAGCAGTATTTGTCATTTCAATATTCTCCTCTGGAAGAGACCTTCTTTAAGGGAATTTATAAACTGATGCCTGGACATATGCTTTTATATAAAAACGGAAGCTATGAAATAAAGACTTATTTCAAACCAAAGCTTACACCAGGTCAGTGGAACCATAAGACGAATATGGCGCAGCTGCGGAGCCAGCTTTCCGAGATTTTAAAGGATTCAGTGAAGCATCATATGTTAAGTGATGTGGAAGTCGGCGCATTTTTATCAGGTGGAGTGGATTCCGGTTATCTGGCTTCTTCCTCCGGTGCAGATCAGGCATTTACAGTGGGATTTGATGAGGGAGATCGATATAGTGAAGTAAACAAAGCTGCCAAAGTGGCAGAAAAAGCAGGTTTGAAACACCATGTGAAAATCATATCCAAGCAGGAATTCTGGGATGCCCTTCCAGATGTGATGTATCATATGGATGAACCCCTTGGGGATGCCTCTGCAGTTGCACTTTATTTTCTTTCCAAAGAGGCCGCAGGGCATGTCAAGGTAGTCCTTTCCGGGGAAGGCGCAGATGAACTTTTCGGTGGATATAATATTTACAGAGAACCGGAAGCATTAAAGAAAGTTGCCTGGATTCCATTCAGGCTTAGACGTGCTGTTAGAAAACTGGCCGCAAAGCTGCCAGATGTGAAAGGTCGGGATTTTCTTATCCGCGCGGGAATGAAAGTGGAAGAACGTTTCATTGGAAATGCGTATATCTACCGTGAAAAAGAGAAAGCGCAGATTTTGAAAAATAAAGTAACAGGACCTTCCACGCAGGAATATTTAAGACCATTTTATGAAGAGCTTGAGGCAGAAAACAGAGGATCACTTCAAGACATGGAAAAAATGCAGTCTGTAGATTTGAACTACTGGCTTCCTGGCGATATTTTGCAGAAAGCAGATAAAATGAGTATGGCACATTCCCTGGAAGTCAGGGTACCATTTCTGGATAAAGAAGTTTTTGACTTTGCAGCAAAGCTTCCGAAAGAAACTAAGATTGCAGCAGGTACAACCAAATATATTTTCCGTAAAGCTGTTTCAAAATTTCTTCCACAGGAAACCGATGAACGTAAGAAACTTGGTTTTCCCATTCCAATCCGTGTGTGGCTGCGGCAGGATGACTGGTATCAGATGGTAACGGATTTATTTACCTCAAAAGCGGCAGAAGAATTTTTTCGTACAGAGGAACTGCTTCAGCTTCTGAAGGACCATAAAAATAAAAAGGCAGATAACAGTCGTAAAATCTGGACAGTTTTAACATTCCTTATCTGGTACGATAGATTTTTTGCTACATGTTCGAAGGGAGAGTTGGTTACAAGGCTGCAATAATAAAACTTCAATATATTCTTTTTTATATTCATAATAATGCACTAATTAGGTGTCTGGAAGAATTTAAGAAAAATAAATTTGTACCTGTAGAAGAAGCTGAGAAACAGATTAAACTTGGAGCTGTGATTACCAGACTTAACAGTACCATACGGAGAATCAAAAAGTATCTGGATGGAAGCATCCCATGCCTGGAGGAATTGGAAGAAACGCGACTTCCATACTTTGAGAAAAATGCGGACAAACGTGAAAACCGCTGGAGCCAGATCATTAGTGGAAGTGATCTGATTGATACCATCTAAAAAGCAGACAGCCCGATATTTTCGGGCTGTCTGTCATTGGATTAAGGAAAGATATGAGGCAGGAAATACAGTCATTTTTTGCAGCATATCTTTTTTTGTATCATTTTGTCTATATTTTAAAGAATCCTGTTCATGTACAGGGGTTCATTAGTTGGTTATACTAATAAAAAGCGGATGTGATAGTTTATGCAGAAGAAAATCCGGCCGAATACCGGAATTCTCTTCTGGCATTAGCGGCAAACTTTATAATAGTTTGCGTAGAAATTCATCACATATAAGATATAAGCTTTTAAATTTTTCATTTCGTTCACCTCTTTTCTTAACTTACAAGTGCATTATAGATCACCTGAAAGCGGATTACGTGCCAAATGAAAAGAAAAAACAGACAAAATTTGCAGAGGAGAGAAATTATGTTTCCGGTTTATGAAGAGAAAAAAGAAAACCTGCATTTACATTCCCGCATTGCCAGACATGAATCCCCTCATCTGCACAATTCAGTTGAATTCATCTATCTTACAGAAGGATGCTTGGAGCTTGGAATGGGCCAGGAACTCTTTCACATGGAGGAAGGTGATTTTGCAGTCCTTTTTCCGGAAGTGATCCATCACTGCCAGGTCTTTTCAGGAGAGAATAATAAGGCATGCTATCTGTGGGCGCAGCCCATACTTTGCGGACAATTTGCTTCTGTTATGCAGAAATACTGTCCGAAAAATCCTGTGATTAAAAAGCCGCAGGTCCACCGGGATATTGTAAATGCAATTCGGTGCCTGAAGCTCGATAAAAAGGAGCAAAATCCTAACCTTGTTGTAGAACAGGCTTATGTGCAGATCCTTTTGGCCAGAAGTATCCCGGTATTTAACTTACAGGAAAAGAGCAGTGTGGAGAGCAATGATATCATTTATCAGACGGTCTCCTATATTGCAAAACATTTTAAAGAAGAAATGTCCCTGGAAAAGATGGCAAGAGATATGGGAGTAAGTAAATTTACACTTTCGCGTGTCTTTTCCGGAACTTTTCATAGAAATTTTAACCAATATTTAAATGAACAGAGATTAAACTATGTCTGTGTTCATTTAGAGTGTACTGACAAAAGCATTACGGACATTTCCATGGATGCAGGATTTGAAAGTCAGCGGACTTTTAACCGGGTTTTCAGGGAACGCTACAAAATGACACCAAGAGAATACCGGAATCTGTACAGAGAAAAGTTTGTTCTGCAAAATGAAATCATATAGAAAAGAGAGGATAAAAATATGCTGAGTGAGAGTATTGCAAAACTGGTACAGTATGGAGTCGAGACGGAACTGATACCAGAATGTGAGAGAAATTACACAACAAATCTTCTGCTGGATGTATTTTACGAGGATGATTACACTGCACCGGAACAGGAATTTCAGAACATTGAGCAGCTTGTAGGCGGTTCTATTTTAAGCCATGACCATTTCCAGGGAGGACATTATACCTTCGCAATGGCTAAGGCACCGATTGAAAAGCATGTGACCATTCCTGGATTTGAGGATGTGGAAGCGGGAATTGTAAAGTGGCCGTTATCAGTGCTCCGTATCCGTCATAAAAATCCAGAACGGTTGATTGACCTTGCAACACATGTGCTGCAGGCATGGAGAGGTTATACAGATGAAGTAGCCTTTGTATTTGCCAATACGGACGGAGAGCCACATAATACTATAACCCCAATTGCCCGTAAAGTGGGGGATGTATACGAGCTGGATCTGACACTTCGCAATAATATTACGACGAAAGAACATCCACTTGGTGTATATCATCCACATGCACAGTACCATCATATTAAAAAGGAAAATATCGGGCTGATCGAGGTAATGGGGCTTGCAGTTCTTCCGGCCAGATTAAAAGAAGAGCTGGAGCTTTTAGAGGAACACATTTTATCTGGAAAAGATATTTCTTCAAATGAAAAAATAGCAAAGCATGAGGATTGGGTGAAGGAATTGCTGGAAAAATATCCGGATATTAATGCAGAGAACATTCATGCAATTCTTCAAAAAGAAGTAGGACTAGTGTTTGTACATGTGCTGGAAGATGCCGGAGTTTATAAATGCACACCAAAAGGAAGAGAAGATTTTATGCGTTTTGTGGACAGTTTATAGGACGTATTTTGACCGTGATTATAATGAATGCTGTGGTATGAAGTTCAAAACTACAGAACAAGAAAATATTTTATAACAGCAGTTGCAGCCGGTATCTCATGATATATAAAATGAGAATATCGGCTGCTTTTCATTATTTATTTTTACCCTAAAAAGGTAATCTGCTGAAAACCAAAACTGTAGTTTGGATCTCAACTGAAAAAATTTAATTTTTCTGTTACCATCCACTATTTTTTACGATATATAATATGAATGGAAATATTTTTATTCAAAAAGGCGCCTTATCTGTTGCTGGTCAGATTATGGACAGTGACTTTTATCTTAAAGAAACCCGGAGGACAACCTGTAAATGAATGATGATGAAATTATAAACCTGTTTTTGAAAAGAGATGAGAATGGAATTATAGAATTGAGTACTAAGTATCATCCCTATTGCTACAAGATTGCCTGGAATTTATTGGCAAATAGAGAAGATGCCGAGGAATGTCTGAATGATACCTGGTTTTCAGTATGGTCACAGATTCCTCCTACGCATCCTCCTGTATTGGCACACTTTTGCGGTCGGATTACAAGAAATCTTAGTATCGACCGTTTAAGGAAAAAGTTTGCAGGCAAGCGCCCGGATGTTCATATGGCAGATGTTATAGAGGAAATGGATCAGCTAAATGTAACTTATACCGTGGAAGAACAGCTGGCGGAAAAAGAACTGATGGAAACCATAAATCGTTTTTTGGAAGAAATGTCTCCAAAGGACAGAAATATTTTTGTACGAAGATACTGGTTTTTAGATCCTGTTTCTGCAATCTCCAAAAGGCATCATATGTCAACGGGAAGCGTGAAAATGAATTTATACAGAAACCGGAAAAAGCTGTTGAAACTGTTGGAAAAAGAAGGAGGACGCATATGAAAAAGTTTGATTTTTCAAAAGAATTTGGTAATATTGATCCGAAATATATAGAGGAAGCAGAGCGGGAATGGAGTGAAAAAAAGGAAAACCGGAGACCGAAAGGGTGGAGCAAAGCAGCAGCTGCCTGCGTGATCGTCACCTTGGGTTCTGTTATCTTTTCTAATCCACATATCCAGGCTGCAATAAAAAATATTACATTGTCCATAGGAGAAACCCTTGGTTTCCCCAAAAGCATTGAATCTTATACGGAAGTGTTGAATACCTCTAAAGAAGACAAAGGAATTACTGTAACATTAAAAGAAGTTGTTTTGGATAATGGGGTTCTGTTAACAAAGGTGCATGCAGAAAAAACATCTTCCGGGCAAAAGGGCACGGATGATGGTCAGGATGCCTGGACCTTTGCCAATACACAGCTTGACATTGATTATCAGAAAACTACAATAAATGGACAGAAAATTGAAGAATACGAAAGCGGACACTATCTGCCGTATTCGGATGAGGATTTGCTAAATATTGGACTGGATGAAAATGTCTATGATGCTGTTCTGGAATCTCGATTTTCCCTTGATGGTGATTTGGGAGAAAATCCGGAAGTACATTTGGTACTCGGTGCCTATCAAAATGAAAATCTTGGCGAAGATTATTTCGCAGAGTTTGAGTTTGATTTTTCTATTCCCCATGAGGAGCTTATGAAACAGACAGTTCATAAAAAGCTGGAAGATGTTTCTATTAAAACAAAAGAAGGAACCGTAAAATTAACAGACTTTTCCATGAATAAACTGCAAAGTATAATTACGGCAGAAATTCCGGAAGAACTTGAGGAAAAGCTGTATAATGGTAATGAGATGATGCTTATGGGGACAGACAGTAAAGGAAATCAGGTACAGTATGAACTGCGCAGTAATTCAGCAGATGGTAAATCTCAATGGAGTTTTAAAACCAGTTTCTGGGGTATGTATCAGCTGGATTCTGACGGCCCGGTTCTTTTGCTCCCGGATATTGACAGCGATTATCTGGAATTACAGCTTTATACCAGAGAACCTTACATGGCTGCTGCAGACACTGTCTGGGTTGATGACGATTTTGTAGAAATTGGTGAGACTACAGAAGAAGTAGAAGAAGTTCCAGAGGATACTTTGGAGGGAGAAAATCCGTCAGATGCAGAGGAGCCGGTTGAAACTCAAATTATCGGAGGGGCAGATGCTCCCACAGAAGTAAGGCTTCAAGACGATACAGACCAGAAAGAAAATACCGACGCAGCAGATAAAACGGATGAAGATTATGGAACCGAAGAAAGCGCATATGATGGAACTACAGGTGAAATCACTGCAGAATCTGACTGGACACCTGTCGGTGAAAAAATAAGGATTCAGATTAAGTAGAGAAACGTGAATCTTCTTAAAAAATACCATGTCAAAGAAGCTTTGCATACCTGTTTTTTCCACTGTAAAAGGTAAATTGCTTTTCATTAGGCAGAATTTTTTATATAATCCAAGTGAGAAGCAAAACCGATTGGAAGAACAGGAGCAGAGCAAATATGAACATTGGAACGCAGATATTAAAAATACGAAAAGAAAAGGCGCTGACTCAGGAGGAATTTGGAAAAATATTTCATGTTACCAGACAGACTGTGTCTAATTGGGAGAATGAAAAGAGATTCACGTTCATGGAAAAACAAATTCGTGCGATTTGACCAGATTGTGGGGAAAGCTGTTGTAAGATACTATCCTTCTTTTAAGTGGTTAGGATAATAAGAAACGCGAATATCAGTGGCTTATTTAGTACTGGAATATTCGCGTTTTTTATTTGATATCGCAAAGTTTTTATATTTTCAAATATATGTAATCAGTTGGCAGCCGGTTTTCTAAAAAGATTAAAAATTCCTGTCTGCTCAATCAATCTTGTGATGGTAAAGAAGATAAAGGAATCGATTGGCCACATGATCAAGTTCTTTACAGTACGCATTGGGAGGATTGCAAGGAATCCTTTTCCGTAGAGCATGTCCAGCCATAAGGTATTTAACAGAACATTTACAATCAGAACGACAACCAATTTTGCAATCAGCACGCGGCGGAAGGTGAGCTTATGTTTGTAGTAAAAACATCCATAAATAAATGCTGCGAGCATTGCGTTAAAGGTGAACCCAAAGAAAAATGGACCATCAGGGCGGATAAAGAATTTCACAATATCCAGCACACCGGCAAACAGACATCCGGTAATGGGTCCAAACAGATAATCAGCAATCTGGTTTGGGATACCGGAAAATCCAATTTTTACATAGGGACCGATATTGATAGAAGCAACTGAATTTAAAATCAGTGCCAGGGCAGCAAGCATTGCACAGACTGCCAGTGTAGAAGTGGTTTTCAGCTCTTTGGCTGAGGTGAGAAACATGTTCTTTGTTTTCTCCATAAAAAAATTACCTCCTTTTCTTTTTTCGCTCACAATAGGAGATAATTTATGGATTCATATTTATCTTCTGTTGCAGCGAGAAGCAATCCACGAACCGCAAGATTTCTCTTTTCGTCCTCCGGCAACTCTCCATCCGGAAGGCACTTTACGCTCATGAATTTACTCTGCATTACTTTACATGGGGCAGTATATAACAGATTATTGGAAAAAGCAAGAAAAAAATATATAAAAATATAAGTTTTTGCAATTAAGAAAACAGACAAGAAATCGTGGCATTTTCTCCATATTTTCTAAAACTTTGTCCATATGTTTTTACAAAAATCAGACTATAATAAAAGAAAAAACCGTTCAGGAGGAATCATTATGGCAATTTTAGTTACAGGTGGTGCTGGTTATATTGGAAGCCACACGGTAGTGGAGCTTCAGAATGCAGGATATGATGTTGTGGTACTGGACAATTTAAGCAATGCAAGTGAAAAAGCACTGGACAGAGTATCAAAAATCACAGGAAAACCAGTGAAGTTTTATAAGGCAGATATTCTGGACAGAGATGCTTTAAATGATATTTTTGACAAGGAAACTATTGAGTCCTGCATCCATTTTGCAGGTTTGAAGGCAGTTGGAGAATCTGTGGTTAAGCCCTGGGAGTATTATGAAAATAACATAGCAGGCACTTTAACCCTGGTTGATGTAATGAGAAAACATAATGTGAAAAATATTATTTTCTCTTCCTCAGCAACTGTATATGGAGATCCGGCACAGATTCCGATTACAGAAGAATGCCCAAAGGGACAGTGTACGAATCCGTATGGCTGGACAAAATCCATGCTGGAACAGGTGCTTACCGATATCCAGAAAGCAGATCCAGAATGGAATGTTATGCTTCTTCGTTACTTTAATCCAATTGGCGCACATAAGAGTGGAACAATTGGAGAGAACCCAAATGGCATTCCCAATAACCTTATGCCATATATTACACAGGTAGCAGTTGGTAAGCTGAAGGAACTTGGTGTATTTGGAAATGATTATGATACTCCGGATGGAACTGGTGTAAGAGACTATATTCATGTTGTGGATCTGGCAAAGGGGCATGTAAAAGCGCTTAAGAAAATCGAGGAAAATCCTGGGCTTGCGATTTACAATCTGGGAACCGGAAAGGGCTATAGTGTTCTTGATATTGTAAAGAATTTTGAAGCTGCAACTGGTGTGAAAATTCCATATGTGATCAAACCTCGCCGAGCCGGAGATATTGCAACTTGTTATTGTGATGCATCTAAGGCAGAAAAAGAGCTTGGCTGGAAAGCAGAAAACGGTATCCGTGAGATGTGTGAAGATTCCTGGAGATGGCAGTCTAATAATCCGCAGGGATATGAAGAATAGGATGTATATTTAAAATAAGAGAGCTGTGAGATGCAGCCCTCTTATTTTTTTGAATAATTGACCTTATGTTATAAATGAACGCATTTTTATCCTAAAATGTTCTATTTTTTTAAATTCTACAATTTTGTGCATGTTTTGTTAAATGTTGTTTATGTAATTTTGGGAAAGATAAAGATATAATTATATTCGGATTAAGGAAGTACGAAAATAAACCTGAAAAAACAGGAGAAAGAGAAGGAAAACATGGAAGAAAAAAGATATTTGAAATGGTACAACAAAGTCGGATACGGTTCCGGAGATGTGGCTGGAAATGTGGTATATGCATTCCTTTCCACCTTCGTAATGCTCTATCTGACCAATACTGTTGGATTGAACCCGGGTATTGTAGGAACATTGATTGCAGTATCAAAACTGTTTGATGGAGTGACCGATATTTTC
The DNA here is from genome assembly GCF_040914025.1 of Ruminococcus sp. RTP21484sp1_RTP21281st1_A8_RTP21281_210402. Lineage (NCBI taxonomy): Bacteria > Bacillati > Bacillota > Clostridia > Eubacteriales > Oscillospiraceae > Ruminococcus > Ruminococcus sp. RTP21484sp1_RTP21281st1_A8_RTP21281_210402. The sequence goes on along the minus strand of NZ_JBCPGE010000009.1, from coordinate 96,699 downwards.
TTCGGCTCTATGATTGATAAGACAAAAACAAAAATGGGAAAAGCAAAACCCTGGATGCTGTATGGTTATATCGGCTGTGCAGTTACTTTGATCGGTGTATTTGCAATTCCGGAAAGTCTTGGACAGACAGCGCAGTATGCGTGGTTCTTTATTGCATATTCCCTGTTAAATGCAGTGTTCTATACAGCAAATAACATTGCATATTCAGCTCTTACAGCTCTGATTACCAAAAACAGCAAAGAACGTGTAGAAATGGGATCTTACCGTTTTATCTTTGCATTTTCTACCAGTCTTTTGATCCAGTCTGTTACTATCAAGTTTGTTGAGATTATGGGAGGGGGAGCTGCTGGATGGAGAATTGTAGCAATCATTTATGCCATCATTGGACTTATTATAAATACAGTTTCTGCATTATCTGTAAAAGAGCTTCCAGAAGAAGTCTTAAACGAAGATGCATCAAGCGCAGTAGATGAAAAATATAGCCTTATTGAAGCTGCAAAACTGTTATTTTCCAACAGATTTTATATTATGATCTGCGTAACCTACATTCTGCAGCAGATTTATTCCGCAATGCTCAGTATGGGTATTTATTACATGATGTATGTATTGAAAAACGAGGATCTGTTCCCGGTATTTTCCTGGGCGATCAATATCCCGTTAATCATTGCACTGGTTATTACACCATCTTTAGTAGCAAAATGGAAAGGATTATATAAGCTGAATCTGGTTGGATATACCATTGGAACCATTGGACGTGCCCTTGTAGTAGTTGCTGCTTATATGGGAAGCGTACCGCTTATGATTGCCTTTACAGCCGTTGCTGCATTTGGTATGGGACCATGGCAGGGTGATATGAATGCGGTGATTGCTAACTGTTCAGAGTATACTTATCTGACAAAGCATAAACGTGTAGACGGAACCATGTATTCCTGTACTTCCCTTGGTGTGAAACTTGGAGGAGGACTTGGAACTGCGATTACAGGCTGGCTTCTGGAATTCAGCCACTTTAACAGTTCACTTGCTGTACAGCCGGATTCCTGCCTTAGCATGCTTCATACTATGTATCTGTGGATTCCAGTTGTGATTTGTGTAATCATTACTTTTATTATGTCACAGATGAATGTAGAAAAGGCAAATGAAGAATTAAAGAACAGTAAAATGCTGAAAACAAAATAAGCATTAAAATAACGAAATATAGCAATGGGATGTAACAATAAAAATGTCTAGAGGATGATTATGAACTATAGCGGCTTAAAAGAAGACAAAAGATTAATTGAAGCAGTACCGACCGCAAGACAGATTGCATATGAAAGCATGGAATTTTTCTGTTTCATTCATTTTACAGTAAATACCTTTACCGGAAGAGAATGGGGCGATGGAACAGAGCCGGAATCTATTTTTAATCCGACAGAGCTGGATGCAAAACAGTGGGCGAAAACAGCCGCAGAGGGCGGTATGAAGGGACTGATCCTTACCTGCAAACATCACGACGGATTCTGCCTATGGCCATCAAAATACACCGAACACAGTATCAAAAACTCTCCATATAAAAATGGAAAGGGTGATATTGTAAGAGAAACAATGGAGGCTTGCAGAGAATATGGCCTGAAGTTTGGTGTTTATCTTTCTCCTTGGGACAGAAACAATGAATCCTATGGAAAAGGAAAAGAGTATGATGACTATTATGTGAATCAGCTTACAGAGCTTCTGACAGAGTATGGTGATATTTTTGTAGTATGGTTGGACGGTGCCTGTGGGGAAGGCGCAAACGGAAAGGTACAGAAATATGACTGGCAAAGATACTACCAGGTAGTTCGCAAGCTGCAGCCAAATGCTGTGATCTCTATTTCTGGTCCTGATATCCGTTGGTGTGGAAATGAAGCTGGTGAGGTACGCCCAAGTGAATGGAGCGTGGTAGCAGCAGATATGAAAGATCCGGCTCTGACCGCAGAGTTAAGCCAGCAGGAGGATAATGAAGAGTTCCGTGAAAGACCATTGGATGAAACACAGTCTGATCTGGGAAGCAGGGAACGTCTTGCGAAGGAAGAACGACTTGCCTGGTATCCGGCTGAGACAGATGTCTCCATCAGACCGGGCTGGTTCTATCACGAAGAAGAGGATGATAAGGTACGTTCTTTTGAGAATCTGAAGGATATTTACTTAAAATCAGTTGGTGGAAATACTACACTTCTGTTAAACATCCCTCCGATGAAAAACGGAAAGATCCATCCAACGGATATTCAGAACCTGAGGCAGTTAGGTGACTTTATCAAAGAAAGCTTTTCCAATAATTTAGTGGAAGAAGCTGGTATTACAACCATTCCACCACTTGACTGTCGGGAGATGTCCCCAGAAGTTCTTAGAACCGATGATTATGAGACTTATTTCCTGAATGAGGCTGGAACCAATAAACTGGTTATCAAGATCAAATGGATTGAAAGAAAAAAACTACATTATCTTGTTCTGAAAGAAGCAATTCCGCTTAGCCAGAGAGTTGAGGCATTTAATGTCTGCTATGAAGAAAACGGCAGCATAAAAAAATGCTATGAAGGAACAACTATCGGATATAAGAGAATCGTCGATTTGAAGGGAATCCATACAGATAGTCTGGCAATCGTAATTGAAGATTCCAGAGTTGCACCTGCGATGGCATTTGTGGGAGTATATTAAAATAGAAGAATAAGAAGTACATATGACTAGGGGAGAGCGTATGTAGAATATTAGTAATAAAAATAAATCAATTAAAAGCCCAGGCAGTTTTTGAACCTGGGCTTTCGTATACAGATCATTTCTTTTCTGGTTCAGTCATCTGATTCTCTTCATTTTGCCGCAGTTGTTTCCGAAACTGTGACGGCGAAGCGCCAAACTGTTTCCGGAAAAAGCGGCTGAAATATAATGGATTTTCATATCCAACCAGATTCGAAATTTCTGTAACATTGTAGTTTGTGGTTTCCAACAGAGATTTCGCATTTGAAAGACGCAGGTTCTGTATGTACTGGGCGGGTGTTGTATTAGTATATTGTTTGAAGTTCTGGATAAACCAGCTAACACTAATATTTTTCGAAGCTGCATATTTTTCAATATTAATCTGTTTATTGTAATGCATTCGGAAATAATCAACTGCCTGCGCCATGTCATCCATGATCATCGGATTCTTCTTGTGAGGTTTTACAAGAATCTGGCGGTGAAGAAGGATTAAAAGCTGCATAAAGTAATACACAAGAAGCTCTTCATAGTCATCTTTCCGTAGCTGCAGTTCTTCAATCATGTTCATGTACAGATGCTTGTATTCCATGGAGACCCCGGAATAAATCACATGAACGCCATCTACAATGCCGTATTTGCGGAGGATATTTTTGACGTTATTCCCAGTAAAATGAACCCAGTACACTTCCGGATGGTCGGCACCATAATAGTAGTAGCGCTGTTCTTCTTTTGGACGGTACAAAACCATGTTTCCAGCAGAAACAATTTCCTCTTTTCCATCAAAATAGAAATGTGCTTTTCCAGAAGCGACGTAAAGAAGCTGGTAATCAAGCCGACCTCGCGGCCGGTGCGTTGGCAGCTTCTTTATTGTGTACAGACGGTAAGTACCGCAGCTCCCTATAAAAATAGGATGTTTTTTATCTTTAAAATCCAAGCGTGTCTGGTGCCAGTAAGCGGAGTTTGTGTACAATATAAATTACCTCCTTGTAAATATGCACAATTTTTATCGGAACAGATTGTGCATATTTCAAAATTAATAAAAAAGTGTATATTTTTGTGTCTTTACTTGTTAAATTATATCATTTTGTGCATGTTTTGTCGAACAGAGTTTATGTAAATTTTTTAAAAAACAGGTATAATCATATCAGATGTTAAAACAGAAAAATATATAATATTGGAGGAGCAAATATGATTGTACCAAAACACTACGAAAATCTGAATGTGTTACATGAAAACACCATGCCCCATCGAGCATACTACATGCCTGCATCAAAGGATATGGGATCTCTTGTACATGACAGAGAGAAATCTGACCGTATGGAGCTTTTAAATGGAAACTGGAAATTCCAGTTCTATAAGAGCATTTATGATCTTCAGGAAAAATTTTACGAAGCAGGTTATGACACTAAGGGCTTCGACGAAATTCCAGTTCCGGGAATCTGGCAGAACTATGGCTATGACAGCCATCAGTATACCAATGTCCGTTATCCAATTCCGCTTGATCCGCCATATGTACCACAGGAGAATCCTTGCGGAGCGTACGTACACCAGTTTGAATATAAGAAAGATTCCAAAGCACCAAAAGCATACTTGAATTTTGAGGGTGTAGATTCCTGCTTCTATGTATGGATCAATGGTGTCTATGTAGGCTACAGCCAGGTGGCTCATGCAACCAGTGAATTTGACGTGACCGATCATCTGAAAGAAGGAACAAACACTTTAGCGGTACTTGTCCTGAAATGGTGTGATGGAACTTATTTAGAAGACCAGGACAAATTCCGTATGACAGGAATTTTCCGTGATGTATATCTGTTAAAGCGACCAGAAAGTGTACTGTATGATTATTTTACCACTACATCTATAGGGGAAAATGGTGCAGAAATTGAAATTCGTGCGAATTTTCTTGGGGAGAGCAATGCAGCAGAAAATACTAAAATTGTAATCCGGAATCATGAGGGAAATACGGTGGCTACAGGTACATTTAAGAAATGTGACGATGAAAATTTTGCTTACAAAGCGGTATTAGATATCACAAACCCTGTACTCTGGAATCAGGAACAGCCATATCTGTATCAGGTGCTTTTCTTTTCCGAGAATGAGGTGATCACAGACCGTATCGGTATCCGTGAAATCCACTGTGAGGGAAGCGTAATCTATATTAATGATGTAAAAGCAAAATTTAAAGGTGTAAACCGTCATGACTCCGATCCGATAACCGGTTCCGCAGTAAATATGGAGCAGATAAAAAAAGATCTGATCATGATGAAACAGCACAACTTTAATGCAGTCCGAAGCAGCCATTACCCGAATTCTCCTTATTTCTATCAGCTTTGTGATGAGTATGGCTTATTTGTGATCGCAGAAGCTGATAATGAGAGCCATGGAACCCAGACACAGTACTTGAAAAATTCAGAGTGGGAAAATGTAGTTGAGCAGTGGAATAAAAGAATTGCAAATAACCCGGATTTCATTCCTACAACCATGGATCGTACCAGACTTTGTGTGGAAAGAGAAAAAAACCGCCCATGTATTGTAATGTGGTCTATGGGTAATGAATGTGGATATGGATGTACCTTTGAGGAATCCTTAAAATGGACCAAGGAATTTGACCCAACCCGTCTTACGACTTATGAGAGTGCATTCTATCAGAGTACAGACCGTGAGTATGACTATTCTAATATTGATGTAGTTGGAAGAATGTACCCAGCTTTTTCTGAGATTGATGAATACATGGAAAAGAATCCGGATAAACCTCTTCTTCTGGTAGAATATTGCCACGCCATGGGAAATGGACCTGGAGACCTGGAGGATTACTTTGAATTGATCCAGAAGTACGACAGTCTTTGTGGAGGTTTCGTATGGGAGTGGTGTGATCATGCTATTTACAAAGGCCAGGCTGAAAATGGCAAGGGAATCTATTATTATGGAGGAGATCATGGCGAAGAAATTCACGATGGAAACTTCTGTATGGATGGACTGGTTTATCCTGACAGAACACCACATACTGGGTTAAAAGAATACAAAAATATATATAGACCGGCAAGGGTTCTTCACTATGATCAGGAAACTGGAGATATGGTTCTTCATAACTATATGAATTATGTTGATCTTAAAGATTATATTTATCTTATATACGAGGTGAGCGTTGACGGAGAAGTTGACTGTGTAGGACAAATTGAATTAGATGAAAGTATACCAGCTCATGAAGAAAAAACAATCAAACTTCCTGTTTCAATACCAGATAGTGGAAAATGTTACCTAAAAGTATCTTATTGTTTGAAAAATAATACTCAGATTTTACATTCGGATGAGTCTCTTGGATTTGATGAAATCCTTTTAAAGAACATAGATGGAAGAAATCAGAAAGCCATTGAACTTCTTGCTGAAATGAATACTGATAATAGTTTTACTGTGGAAGAGTGTGACAGATACTTTACAATTCATGTAGGGCAGGAAAATACTTATCGCTTCAATCGACTGACAGGATTATTTGAAAGCATTACTGTAAAGGGAAAAGAACTTCTGACTCGTCCTATGGAATTAAATATCTGGAGAGCACCAACTGACAACGACCGGAAAATCAAATTAGAATGGATGAATGCTCATTATGACCAGAGCTATGCAAGAGCATATGAAACTTCCTGCATTACCAAAAATGGGAAACTACACATCTTAGGAACGTTAAGTGTTTCTGCACCTACCGTACAAAAAATTCTTGATGTGAAGTCAGAATGGATTATTACTTCGGATGGCGCAATCCAGGTAAAAATGGATGTAAAGAGGGATTTGGAATTTCCAATGCTTCCGAGATTTGGAATCCGTTTATTCCTTAACAGAGATTTTGACAACGTAGAATATTACGGAATAGGACCTGAGGAAAGTTACGCAGATAAGAGAAGAGCCGGCAGTCATGGAAAATATGATGCTAATGTACTTGAAATGCATGAAGATTACCTGCGTCCACAGGAAAATGGAAGTCATACCGACTGTGACTACCTTATCTTAAAAGGAAAGGAAAATACTTTTGCAGCAGCAGGAGAAAGGACATTTTCTTTTAACGTATCACCATATACTCAAGAGGAACTGACAGCAAAAAGACATAGCTATGAATTACAGCCTTGTGGAAGTACGGTCGTGTGCTTGGATTATGTCCAAAACGGAATTGGTTCTAACAGTTGCGGGCCTGAGTTGTCAGAACAGTACCGCCTTGATGCAGAACAGTTCAATTTTGAAATTAAAATGATAATTAAATAATACAGAATAAAGAAACTGCCAGCTTAAACGGAGCAGGCTATGGCAGCCATTTCCCAGAAGGGAATCCGAATGACTATTACTGTACTTGCTTCTCTGCCAATCTTCGCGCTATATCCATTCATGCAGAAGTATTTCTCAAAAGGAATTATGGTGGGTGCTGTAAAAGGCTGACTTTAATAATCCCTGGCATTCGATCATAATGACAGATGCCGGGGATTTGTGTATTACAAACTAAAAAAGTATGCTGCATATAAAATATTGACCAGATAGTTGCTGTAAAAATTTATCCATAAAAAATTCTGTAACAACAGAGTATGAATTGGAGTGCAAATTCCGGCTCATCTGAGCACGATATCCGTAAGCGCTTAGATCTTGGGTAGCTTTGCTGTCTACGTTTTTAAACTCATAATGATAGTAAATAGATTTTTACTACACTCCGCTTGATAGGAGATAGAAATTTACTACATTTGGAGGTTTCATTATGAGTAAGAAACGTGCTCCAGGGCGTTCCCTGGACGAATGGATGGAACTGATAACCGAATGCAGACAAAGTGGCCTGATAGATGCTGCATGGTGTAATGAGCATGGGATATCTCCCAGCTGTTTTTACAATGCAGTTACCCGTCTCCACAAAAAAACCTGTCAGATACCGGATCCAGCCCCCAAAGACAGCTCTCTTGACCTTACATCCCATAAACAGGATGTAGTCCAGATTGCTATAGAACCGGAGTCTTCTCCGGCAGGACTGATCCCAGATAATGGGAACAGACCTATGCACCTTGACAATTCACATACAATTGAAATCGAAGCAGACGGATTGCTTATACGAATGAGTAATGAAATCAAACCGTTACTTCTGTATGTTTCTGCCAATCACCTTCATCCGGAAGATTACGACCCCAAAATACTTTTTCTTCCGGATGACTCTATCTATAAAAAATGGTTCTTTATTAAATAGGCACATCCTTTGAAACAAATTATTCTCATGAGACGCATAATGTAGCTATTGCATTGTGCGCCTTTTCTTTTATCCCATGAACAGTTAATTCCAGTCAGATTGTCCTTTTATCAAGTTTTAAATGTTTTCTTACAAAAACAGACCATATTTACCAAAATCATACCTGTTTTTCTTTCCATGTCAGGCAAAAAAATCTCTGTTTATCAATAGGGCTTTCCCTATTTTTGTGACCAAACTGGTTTATAATTGTATGCCCAAGCTAAAAACACTTGAATTTTTTCCATATTAAGTGACCAAGGCTGGCTTCTGATCCTATCGCAAGCTAAAAAAAGCCTCTTTTTCTATAATATTTCCAGCATGATTCTATATTCAAGCCGATTTCACAAACAAAGCTTGCGCTTCCCTTACCTCCTGTTATATAATAAAAGGTACTGTTAACGGTCATTACTATCATTATATGGGAAATAGTTTTGCAATTTTCTAAATAAGGAAGCTGTTTCTTACCGAAAAAGTGACCAAACCCACTTTTTAGCCCCATAATGAGCTAAAAAATAGGGCTTGTTTTTACAGATTATCAACAAGCTCTAAATCAGGCAGATATTCTATGGCAGCAATCTATGTTTTGCAAACTCTGCCGCCTTTATTGTAAGATATATATAAAATACGAAAGGAAAAATATGAGAAAATTAGCACTAAGTGATGAAATTTTACTTCAGGTTGATAAGGCTGCAAGATATATTGGCGGTGAAGTCAACTCCATAATGAAGGATAAAAAAGAGGTGACCACCCGGGTCGCATTTTGCTTTCCGGATGTCTAAGACACGATTTTTTTACCTACTCCCTTTTAAAATCACTTAGTGCTATTTGCCGTTATTTCCTACCTTTTTATCTGTATTATTTTGTGTTAGTTCGTGTTATTTAAGCTTAAAAGGGATTCAATAACACAAAATAAGCCTTTGACAAAAGGCCATTTTTGACCACCTTTTGCAATCAATTTTCTGTTTCATACTTTCGGATCATGCCCTTTTATATGACAAAATTTGATATTTTTGTAAAAAACAGGTTTTTATGCAATCTGTCAGTTATCTAATAATACTTCTTATGGTTACAGTTCGGTTTCCAGACGGCTATTGCTGGTATTTTCCTTATAGTGTTATGGAATTACATACTGTGTTACATAGTGCTATTTGAGCGCAAATAACGCAAAATAGTATTTATACGAGAAAGTGTTACTAAAATTTATTTTCTATTGCATCTGTTCACTCATCATAAAAAGTATCTTGTAAAGGAATTCCATTAATGTTAAGATAGAATCAGATAAAAGCACTTTCACATTCATCAATCGAAAATGCCAGGAGGTGATTGCTGTAAATGACTGATGAAAACACCCTATTAAACAGTGATTTAGAGTCACGCTACGAAAAATACAAAGGCATTATTAAGAATTTTACACTCATGAGTGATATATTTATGCGAAACGTGTTCAAGAAAAGAGAATGTCTGGAATATGTTCTGCAGGTCATTATGGAGAAACAGGATTTATACGTGATTGATCAGGTAATCCAAAAAGATTATAAAAATTTGCAGGGACGCTCCGCAGTAATGGACTGCGTTGCCAGGGATTCCACAAGCAAACAATTTGATGTGGAAATCCAGCAGGATAATGAAGGAGCTTCCCCCAAAAGAGCCCGGTACCATAGTGGACTGATGGATATGAATACCTTAAATCCCGGACAGGATTTTGAGGAACTGCCGGAAAGCTATGTAATTTTTATTACTCGGGACGATATTCTTGGATATGGACTTCCCATTTACCACATTGACCGGCAGATTAAAGAACTGAACGAGGCTTTTCAAGATGAAGCACATATCATATATGTAAATTCCAGGAAGCAGGATGATACAGAACTTGGAAGACTGATGCATGATCTACACTGTAAAAAGGCAGATGAGATGCACAGTCCGATTCTTGCAAAACGAGTATATGAATTGAAGGAGACGCAGAAAGGGGTGGAACTTATGTGCCATGAAATGGAGAAAATTTATAGTGAAGGAATGGAAAGCGGAGAGAAACGTGGTATAGAAATGGGCGAGTTAAAAGCCAAAAAAGAAACCATCCTTTCGCTGGCTGAAATGGGAATCCCAGTTGATAAAATTGCGAAAGCCGTAAATCTCAGCGAAAAAGATGTCCAGAAATGGATTGATGAGAATTTGTGCATAATGAAATAAGTAGGATAATATTGTTGATGGGCAGGTCTGTTTCGGGCTTGCTCATTTTTCAAAGAACTTACTAATCTTTCACAAAATGAAGATTTTTATAATGTACCCTATAAGGTGGACACAACAAGCCAAAGGGATTACTTGAAATGTTGATTACCGCTAGGGAAAATAATATATGAGCGCCACGCCAGAAGAAAAAAAGAAGCGGTTACATAAAGATTTTGATATTGCCATGACAGAAGAATTCGAGAGTGAGGTGAGAGACATGTGTAATCTAAGTAGAGCTCTTGTAGACCAGGGAATTGAACAAGGAATGAAACAGGGAGTTGAAAAAGAAAAAATGTCCCTGGCCCAGATGATGATCGAGGAAAAGGAACCTGTCGATAAGATTTCAAAATATACAGGCTATGCTATCGACAAGTTAAAGGAAATTGCAGCGGCAATGGGACAGACACTTGTGTAACATATGATTTTATAGGAAGAGGCTGTCGGGAAATAGACAGTTCTAAGAGAGGGAGGGTGTGACTCATATAAACACAATTAACAAAATGAAATCAAAAATGTAGTGGGATTTGAGGAATCAAAACGACTTCCAGATGGATCGTTCTTGATTCCTTTTTCTTTACAAATCGGTTACGTTCGCAGTACTGAAATTAGTGTATAATTGTAATAGTAAAAATCACGCACAATAAAGAAATAATCGGGTTTGTGTAAAATGAAAGGAACATTATTATGAAAGCAAGAATACTGGTGATAGAAGATGAAATGGCAATCAATGATCTGCTTTGTATGAATCTGGAAGCTGCTGGTTATGAAACAGTAGGTTATCTGGATGGAAATGATGCAAGTGAAGGCGTCGTACAGGACCATGAATTTCAGTGCGCACTTGTGGATATTATGCTTCCGGGAAAGGATGGTTATACCCTTTTACCGGAATTAAAAAAGTTTGGTATTCCGGTTATATTTCTTACGGCAAAGGCTGATGTTACAAGTAAAGTAAAAGGGTTAAAAGACGGAGCCGAGGACTATATAGTAAAGCCTTTTGAAATGCTGGAGGTAATGGTGCGTTTGGAAAAAGTGTTAGATCGTTATGGAACGGCACCGAAACAGATTCAGATAGACGATGTCATAATTGATACCGTAAGTCACATAGTTACGAAAAATGGAGAAGAAATATATTTAAAACCTATGGAATATAACTGCCTTATGGTGTTCGTAAAAAACCCAAATAAAGCACTTACCAGAAGCCAGATCTTGCAGGAACTGTGGAAGGAGGAATTCTGCGGAGAAACAAGAACTGTGGATGCACACGTTGGACGCATCAGAAAAAAACTAAGCTGGCAGGATAAAATCAAAACCATTCCTAGAATTGGTTATCGACTTGAGGTGGATTTATGAAGCTATTTACAAAAATTTTTTTACAGGTAATCTGCGTGGTGCTTCTGCTGTCATCTGGAATTTTTTTCTATACAACTTACAGGTGGAAAAATCAGAGCATACAGAATATCAACAGTTATGAAAATAGCAGGTTTCAAACAAATATTTCTAAGTTTGAAAACATGCTAATGCGGATTAAAAGTAAAACACAGGACACTGATGATAAAATCCGGGAAAAAATGATTATTTATGCTTTTCGTCAGGTATTCCACGACAGCGCCGTTTTATATCAGGATGGAAAAGAACAATATAATGGGACAAAATATGAGTTTGATCTGCAAAATATCAGAAACCTAACAAAAAACAAACATGATGGATTCGAAAATGACATCTATTGTGATAAACCACTGCTCAGCAAAACAAATGGCAACGTATTTTTGCTCTTTTATTTTTCCAGTTACATTTCTACAGACATGAACTATCAGATTGTCACCTACAAAGATATTACCAGTGTACAAAAACAGAGTCAGACACTGTTTTATCAGGCAGGAGGGTTTACCCTGTTTCTGGTTCTGTTTGTTGGCTTTTTCCTGTTTTTGACTTTGCGGAAAATTATGGAACCGCTCACAAGACTAAAAGAAGCGGCTGTTTCTGTGGCAAATGGAAATTATGAGATAAAAGTGCCAGCAGAGGGAAAAACGGAACTGGCACAGGTTGGGAAAAGCTTTAATCTTATGACAGGTAAAGTAAGGGAGCAGATTGAAAAGCTTTCTTCCGTAAACCAGGCACAGAGACAGCTGCTTGGAAGTTTGGCCCATGAATTAAAGACCCCAATGACTGCAATCATAGGATATGCAGATACACTTCTAACGGTACGCCTATCTCCCAAGAGGCAGGAGATAGCGCTTGATTATATTAGAAATGAATGCCGAAGGCTTTCCAGGCTTTCAGTGAAAATGCTGGAACTTACCGGATTATATGAAACAGGTGAAGCAGAATTTGTTCCAGTGGAAGTTCAGATGAATCAATTTCTGGAAGATGTAAAAAAACTTGTTACTTACAGGCTTCAGGAGAAAAAAATTTGTCTTGAAATACATTGTAATCCAGAGGAGCTTAGAAAAACTTTTGATCCGGACCTTATGATGAGTGCAGTGACAAATTTTATTGATAATGCAGTCAAGGCTTCCGATGAGAATTCAAAAATCGTACTGGAGGCAACCCAAAATCATTTATCTGTTCAGGATTATGGGAAGGGAATTCCAAAGGAGGATCTGAAAAGAGTAACAGAAGCTTTTTATATGGTCGATAAATCACGTTCCAGAGTAAAGGGAAGTGTTGGGCTTGGTCTTGCGCTATGCCAGAAAATTGCAGATATACATGGATTTCAGCTGGAAATTACAAGTCATCTGGGAAAAGGAACGATCGTATCTGTTTTATGGTAAATAATTGGAATTTACAGAACAGTTACAACTTGCGGAAGATTTGGTGCAATGAAAGATGCTATACTTGTGGACATAAACAGGAAGGAGAATTTATTCAACATGAGAAAAAACATAAATAAAATTGTAGGATTAACACTTTGTATAGGAATGCTCACAGGATGTGCCCAGACCCCGGAATCTTCCCTTGTAAAACCAAAAGGGAGCAAGGCAGAAGATGCTTATACAGAAGCTGAAGACGTAGATATGGTGAAGGAGGACTCTTCTGAAAATACAAAGGATAAGAACACAGCGGTAAGAACAACTATTCGAGACCTGCTCAATGCTCCGGAAACCTATAAAAGTCAGACTACAGATGATAGTGCAAAACTTGTAGTGAACACGGATGCCACTGTAGAAATACCGGACGTAGAAAAGATATCCGCAATTTCTGTCACGCCTGCAGAAGTTACCCAGGATCTTCTTGACCGTATTACAGATGCCTTTTTCTCAGAGGCAAAGCTGTATATAGCGGAAAGCTATTATACCCAGACAAAGGATGAAATCAAAAAAACGTTGGATGAACTAAAAGAAGATGTAGCAAACGGAAATCTGGATCCCTATAACTATGGAACAGATGAAGATGGAAATTATATTTATGACATTTATGGAGAAATTGAGATGTATGAGCAGGAATATGAGTCTGCTCCGGAAACGAAGACTCTGGTAGAAGGAAGACCTGTTGCAGGCTCCCAGGAGACAGAAAATGGTACTGCGGAAAATGACTTCTCCGGTGTTGCACAGATGCCGGATGGAACGGAATATTTTTACAAGACATCTTCCTACGGATCCGATACCTTATCTGTCAAAATCCGAAAAACGGCAAAATCTGGCGGGGAAAAGCTGCCGATGGACACGACCTGGTCTGAGTATACTTCTTTCAGTGAAGGAGAAAAACCTACTGAGGAGTCCATTGGGATTTCATTAGATGAAGCAAAAAAAATGGTACAGGAAAAAGTAGATAAAATGGGGATTACAGATCTGCAGTTTTCAGACTGGAGTTATGCATTGTGCAATAGTCTTGAAGAGGATAATAGTTTAAGTAATCTTGGAAGCGGATATGCGATTTATTACACACGTACTATAAACGGTGTTCCGATTACTCAGACAATGGCAGATGGCGGTGCTCTGGAAGATATGGACAGCACTATGGAAACCTGGTCTTATGAAAGTCTTTATTTCTTTGTCGATAAAGATGGAATTGAAAGCATGTCTTATTCAAACCCTTATACCATAGGAGAGACAAAAACAGAAAATTTAAACCTTCTTCCATTTTCTGAGATTATGAAAACATATGAAAAAATGATGGTAGTGACCAATGCAGATAATATGGAATATGAAAAATCAAGAGTTTATGACATTGACCGGATTGTTCTGGGCTATGCCAGAATTTATGAACCATCCACAGATCCGCATACAGGTCTTCTGGTTCCCGTTTGGGATTTCTTTGGAAGCAGAAAAGTGGAAGGTGACTATGATGGGAATAGTTACTCGGACATCACAGACTATCCAAGCTGGAGTTTCCTTACCATTAACGCCGTGGATGGCAGTATTATAGACAGGGATCTGGGCTACTGATATGAAGCAGGTACTTGGAATTGTACATTACAATTTCTTTGGCTATTTTCGAAATCCAAAAGTCATTTTTACCTTCCTTCTGGAATTTGTACTTAGCTTTCTTCTCACTGGAAGAATCATGGTTGTTATGGAAAACTATGATACACCGGTACAGGCCGTAGAGCCATTTCTTTGGACCTTTGGGGATGGAACAGCAGTACTGCTCAGTTCTCTTCTGTTGCTTCTTCTGTTCTCAGACCTGCCAAAGATGACACCAGTTACTCCATATCAGTTAATTCGAACAACAAAGAAAAAATGGCTTTTGGGACAGTTTATTTATATTATTCTTGTGACTGCTCTTTATACAGTATTGATGCTGCTATTTACATCTGTACTGTGTATGAAGGACAGTTATCCGGGCAACCTGTGGAGCGAGACTGCTGCCATGCTCGGATATTCTGAACTGGGGAAAAACTTGCAGGTCCCCTCTACAGTAAGAGTCATGGAGAGTATCTCTCCGTATGGCTGTATGCTGCAGGTTTTTCTCCTGTTATTCTGCTATTCCCTGACACTTGGTTTTGTGATCCTTGTTGGAAATCTTTATAAAGGAAAAACAAAAGGCATGGTGTTTGGACTACTTTATAGTGTATTTGGATTTTTACTGGAACCCAGTGTGGTAGCCGCAATTTTGCATAAGGAAAAATATGAAATGTATCAGGTGAATGTACTGATCTGCTGGATCAGTCCTTTGAACCAGGCTGTATATGGAAAACATAACCTTGGCTATGATCCATTACTTCCGACCATCTGGCAATCCTGTATGTTCTTCGCAGGTATTTTATTTGTTCTTATGGTTCTGGCACTTCGCAGGATGAAAAAATATCCCTTTGAATTTCTGGGAGAAAAAACATAATCAGAAAGGGAAATATCTATGCGGGTAGAAACAAAACGTATGCTTCTTGGCAGGAGTTTCCTGGTGGCATGGCTGATTGCCTGCTTTTCTATCGCAGCAGGTCAGACTTATCCAAGTTTGAAAAAAGCATTAACATGTGGAACTTTTATCAGCCTGCTGGATGGTTCATTGAAAAGTCAGATGGTATCTTTTGCCATCCCTGTAGCTGCGGTACTGCCGTGGAGTGATTCTTTTTTACAGGAGTATAAAAGTGGATTTTTAAAAGCTGCATTTCCCAGGACAAACCGCAGGCTATATGTGGAAGGAAAAGTTTTTTCTGTTATGACATCTGGATTTTTAGTCTGGATATTTGCTATAAGCACCATACTTCTTGTTAATTTTGTTATATTTTATCCTATGGAAATAAAAGGCAGCTTTCCAAAGGAACAGTTTCTGGAGCTGCTTATGAAAGCTCTTAGGATGGGACTGATCGGAAGTATTCTAAGCACTTTTGGTGGAATCTGTGGTACCTTATGGAATTCAGCTTATATGGCATATGGGATTCCTTTTGTCAGCTATTATTTTGGAATTATACTTCATGAACGCTATTTCAAAGACCAGATCTGGTTTTACCCAGTGGAATGGATTCTGGCAGATGGAAACTGGGGAACGGATAAAGCGGGATTGTGGTTATTTCTGCTATTATTTTTATTGGTGTTAATGGGAATTTTTGGAGGTGTTTTAAATGGAAAAGTGGAAGAAATCTGAATTTCAAAATACCTGTGTGAAAATAGAACACGTAACCAAAAGGTTCGGGGAAGATCTGGTATTAAAAGAAGTAAATCTTACCTTAAATGTGGGACAGGTTTACGGCGTTGTAGGAAATAATGGTTCTGGCAAAACAGTACTTATGAAATGTATCTGCGGATTCCTTCCTGTTACCACAGGCACCATCCGTGTTTTCGGAAAAGAAATTGGTCGTGATGTAGATTTTCCAGAAAGCCTTGGTGTCATCATTGAGACGCCTGGCTTTCTTACCCAGTATACCGGTGTAAAGAACCTGGAAATACTGGCAGATATGAAAAGAATGATTTCAAAGGCAGATATCCGCCTGATCCTAAAAAAAGTAGGACTGGATCCGGGTATGAAAAAGCCGGTTGGAAAGTACTCTCTTGGAATGCGGCAACGCCTTGGAATTGCACAGGCCATTATGGAAGATCCTCGCTTCCTGATTCTGGATGAACCATTTAACGGTCTGGATAAACACGGCGTGGCAGAGATCAGGGAACTTTTGCTTGATTTAAAGGCAGCTGGAAAAACCATTTTATTGGCAAGCCATAATGATGAGGATATCCGGATTTTATGTGATCACGTATATGAGATGGATGGCGGAGCTTTAAGAGAAAGGACAGCCTGAAAATGGGAAAAAAATTTGTGAAAACCACATTCGCAATATTAAGTTTCATGATGCTTCTGCCGACATCTGTTTTTGCAGAAGATGCAGGGAATATGGAAGCTGCTTTTGTGGGAGAGTCTGTTCTGGAAGCAGATCAGTCAGCTTCTTATAGTGATGCAGACAGTACATTGCCTTTTGAAGAGGAAAAAAACAATCCTACAGATGAGAAGATTCCGGAAACTGAGGAACAGACTCCTGAAAAAACGGATTCGGAAAATCAAAATTCTGACCTGGATGGATTTATATCAGGAGACGCTTCTGCTGAGGACGAAAAGAAGACAATCCATGTCATAATAGAAAATGGAAATACTGATACAGATAATGGAACACAGATTACAGATCCTGTTATAGATAGTGGGGATTATTCTGCTGGAGAGTATAGTGGAGGCGGTTCTTCTGCCAGCTCGTCTGGTGAGAAAATACTACATAAACCGCAGGTTCTTTTAGAGGATAACAATCTTTCCGGACAAAATCTAAAAGCAGGCTCTGTCACAGAAATGTCACTGACATTCCGGAATAAAAGCCGTAGCCAGAATGTATTTGGTCTAAAGATTTCTATTTCTGCGGATACAAAGGGAATTGAATTTGAGAGAAACTCTTTTTATGTTCAGAGACTGACTCCAGGAGAAGCAATTACCCTGAAGCAAAAGGTCACTATAGCAGAGGACTGTACTCCAGGTCAGGCAACAGTTTCTTTTTCTCTGGATTACGAAGATTCAAAAGCGACGGGAGCGACAGGTACAGAAACGCTATCCTTTCAGATCACTCAGTCGGCGCGTGCAAAACTGGAAGCTTCTGATATTCCTTCCGTTTTATATACCATGGATACGGTAGAAATTCCGGTGAAAGCAATGAATCTTGGAAGGGATAAGATATATAATGCAAGTGTCCGGCTGGAAGCAGACGGATTGAACCCAAAAGAGTCCGCTTTTTTAGGAACAGTAGAAGCTGGAACCGCAGTACAGGGAAGTCTCCGTGTGTATGTAAAAGGAAAATCAGAAGAAGAGGACGGTTCTTTTCCTGGCAGGATTACCGGAAAACTGATTCTTACTTATGAGGATGCAGCCGGCAATTCCTATGAGGAAAGTACAGAGTTTGAGTCTGAGATTAAAGAAGCTAAAATCCAGTCTTTAAAAATAGAGGATGACCAGGAAGAAACAAACAGCTGGTGGTATTCCGTTATTGCAGTTATTGCAGTACTGCTTGTTTCTGTGATCCTACTTCTTTTGGGTAAGCTTCATAAGAAAAACATACTTCTGGAAGAAACCAGAAAGGTGGATGCCCATTGAAAAAGAATAGAATAGACAGTTTTACCTGTTTTGTAGGTTTTCTTCTGATATTGGCATTATTTTTCTCTATAAAGCTTTTTTCAGGAATACAGGACGGGAAAAAACAATACTCAGCACTGGTTTCCCTTGGAGTCCTTACTTATGATGATGATTTTTTGAAAAAGGCAAAAAAAATAGAAGGGATAAAAGAGATATGGCCCGTTGTGGAAATTCCAGTAACCATCAAGATTGAAGATTATACGGAAACAGCCACCTTTTTGGGAATAGATCTGAATGCGTTTGGCGAAAATCCAGAGCAGAATGATTTAGGAAATACACCGGTGTTGTTGCTTGGAAGTAAATCATTGCAAAACATGAAAGACTCAAATAATCATTCCATTTCAAAAAAACAACAGGAAAAATTCCTGCAAATGGGAGAAAATCTAACCATTTCTTATGCACTTGCTGAAAATACAAAAGAGCTTTCTGGCGCGGCAGATCATCCGGTATCCTTGACTGGGCACGAAGAAAATGAACAGCAAACTGTTTATCTTCCATGTAAAGTAACTGCCGTAACGGAAAATGAAGATATCTATATTCCTTTATCACAGGCGCAGGAGCTTTGCAGTGAGATGGGTGAGCCGCTTAAAATTACAAAAATTTATTTGAAAGTGAATGGAAAAATGAATCTGGAGAAGGCAAAAAAATTATTTGAATAAGGTATTCTTGCAAAATTAATTTGTATCAATCTCTGGTATTCATTTGACTAACTATTGTATTTTGTGCATGTTTTATGTAATTTTATCCATGTACTTATTTAAAAGAAAAGTATATACTTTATTCTTGTAAATAAAAGTATTTTATTCCCCTAAGGCTTGCTCCATTGTCTGCATGACAGGCAATGGAGGCCTTCTTCCAACGTATTAATCATAATAAATTGGTATTTTTGTAAATTGTACCATATAATGAAAAACTGTTAAATTGTGATCTTTTAGATACAATTTAGCAGTTTTTTTTATATGATGGAAATCCAATACAAAAAACCACTTTTTCATGCTATACTTCATTTATGAATTATAGCAAGATCAACACCAATAAAAAGGTCTGGGCTGTCTTGCTTAATTTGATATTGCAGGGAAGTCAAATGCAATGCGGTACTTCCGTATTTGCCACGCTGAAAACTTTTGAGCCTTCGCTCCGTCATATAATTAAACAATTCGCCTTGCTGTATTTTCTGCAAAGTTCGTTGTAGGTAATGCGATTTTTTTATTCAAAAACAATACCCACTCTTGTTTCCGTTTTGGGAAAGAATGTAATTTATAGTAAATGAGTAGAAATTGCGATTGTTTTTTGGTACAATATATCGATTAGTAGTGAAATAGCTGGCGGGATTTATGCGTAAGAGTGAAACTTTTATCCTGCCTTAGCCGAAAATATCCCAGACTTTGTTCGGGAAAAGGGTGTGAATATATGGTAAAAACTATTTCAGACAGTACCTGCCCTGGCAGATGCCATGGAGCTTTTTCGCCCCTATGCAGAGGCTGGAAGGAAAATTGTCTGCTTTTCTATTTCAGCAGGTATGTCCACTTCTGGAAATGTGATGCGCCTTGCTGCTGAAGAACTGGGGGCTTCTGACCGAATAAAAGTAATCGATTCTGCAAACCTTTCTACCGGTATCGGCCTTCTTGTAGTAGAAGCTGCAATTATGGCAAAGAATAACCGGACAGCTTCCCAGATTGTTTCTGAGATAGAGAAGTTAAAACCAAATGTGAGAGCAAGCTTTGTGGTAGATACCCTTACTTATTTATACCGTGGCGGACGCTGCAATGCAGTAGCGGCTATGACCGGAGGTGTTTTAAAACTGCATCCCAGGATTGTAGTGGAGGATGGTGCAATGAATGCATCTAAGAAATACCGTGGAAAAATTGCTTCTGTTGTCATGAACTATGTAAAAGATATGGAAAAAGATTTAAAAAAAGCGAGACCTGAACGCGTATTTATAACACATTCTGGCTGTGAACAGGAAACTGTAGAAAAAGTGAGGGCTTATCTGAAAGAACTTGACATTTTTGATGAGATACTGGAAACCAGGGCTGGCGGTGTTGTATCAAGTCATTGCGGACCTGGTACGCTAGGTGTTTTGTATATTGCAAAATAAAGAATGCATTGCGATATCTGCTATATGCTTCATTACTATAAACCCGCAGTAACACGAATATATTTCGTATTTACAGAAGCACTGGAAGAAAATGGTATTCTGACTCAGAAATAATAAAAAACAGGACAGCAAAGGAGAACAAGCCTATGCCAACATTAACAATCATTATATCACTCATTATTTTAGCCGTTTACATTTTCTTACTGGTTGCTAATAAAAGTAATCCAAAAACAAATGGAATGCTGATGGTTGTACAGGGAGCTTTATGGACTGTGATCGCAGTAAGCAACTGGGCTGAGAATACGGTTGTAAACCGGAGTTGTTACATTATAGTAATTGTTTTATCGTTTATCTGTGGAATCCGGGAGCTTATTAAGCAGCATTAAAAAATGAGAATGGCTAAAACTGTTCCTTTAGGTGGAGATGTTAAAAATGATTCATGATTTAATGTACATTGAACTTAAAACGGGATATTCAGATGATGGTCCGGCATGGATCGGATATGTGAAAACTTCAAAGAGTAAGAAAACAATCTATTTTAATAACCATGCTTTTCAAAAATATAATGGCAATTATTCCAATTATATAGATATTGAGAATGGCGACGAATATTGGATTTCCGGGTTGAAGAAGAAAGAGAGTAATCGTCATTGGGATGGGCATGGAAAAATCATGATCGACCGCAGAGCTGTTAAGGAATATCTTTCTCTGATTGGGGAAAAATCGCTACCGTTAAATTTATTTGAAGTGACTGATATTGAAGATAAATTCCCGATTGAAAGGGTAAATCGGATGTTGAACCCAAAGATTGATAATTTTCAATGTCCATAAAGCAGCTTTTGATGTTGAAAGTATCTTTGAATATCGTAGACATACAATGTCTGGTTGAAAATTCGTGGATTCTCATTTTATGTCGTGGTAATTTTGTTACATATTGGTAAACTGTAAGTGGAAGAGAGGTAGAGACATGGACACAAAAAAGATCGGAGCTTTTTTAAAGCAATGTCGTAAGGAAAAAAATCTGACACAAGAGCAGCTTGCTGAGAAATTCAGAGTGTCTGCAAGAACAGTTTCCAGATGGGAAACAGGAGTTTCCCATAGTTAAAGATACCACACCAAATATGATGAACCCACGCTTATACACTACCAGCTATAATAAACCGCAAGGACAGCAATTTGATGATACTGCTGTCCTTTCTTTTATAAAATTGCAGTACACATAAAAAAGCTGTAAAATGATAAATATATTTGTCCTTGTAACAATTCTCGGACATTTGCCTGTTATACTATCTGCAAAAAGCAAAGGAAGTGAGGATATGAAGCAGATTTTAATTGTCGAGGACGACAGTTTTTTGAATAAGATGTTAGCCTATAACCTGACCGCAGACGGCTACGGCGTGACTTCTACTCTAAATGCCAGAACCGCAGCCGACGCCATCCGCCAGCGGGAATTTGATTTGGTGCTGCTGGACATTAACCTGCCGGATGGAAATGGGTTTGAGCTGTGCAAGCTGATAAAGCCCCAGCACCCGGACACTATTGTAATTTTCTTGACCGCCAACGATCAGGAGAGCGACCAGATACGGGGCTATGAGGTGGGCGCGGTGGACTACATCACAAAGCCCTTTGTGATCGGGGCCTTGCAGCGAAAAATCAAAGCCATGTTCGCTATGCTGGAACACCACAAACCAGCCAAGGACATTTACGACGACGGGCGGCTGTTTCTGGACTTCTCGGAGCAGACGGCGTCCCTAAACGGCAAGCCCCTGACCCTATCCCCGATGGAGTATAAAATGCTGAACCTGTTCCGCAAAAATCCCCGGCAAGTGCTGACCCGTGGGCAGCTTTTGGAAAAGCTGTGGGATATAGACGAGAGGTTTGTGGACGAACACACCCTGACAACCTCCATCAGCCGGATTCGCAGCAAGATCGAATCCGACGGCGGTGCGCCCTACATCAAGACCGTTTACGGCATGGGCTATCAATGGACAGGAGGCGAGGCAAAATGAAGGTTAAGAACCTCTCGGTAAAGCGGCTGTTTGGCCGGGTGGCAATGGGGCTTGTCCTCTCCATGTCCGGAATCACCATAGCCCTGTTTCTTGTGACAAAACAGATTGCGGTGCTGCTGACGGGCGGGGCGCTGCTGTTGTGCGCCCTTGTGGGGATTTTTGTACTGACGCAGGCGTTTGGAAAGCGGCTGTCGCAGTTTACCGCTGACCTGTGCCAGACTTTAGACCACATGATCGCCGGGAATGAAGCGCCCCAGCGCCCGGAGGACAGCGAAACCCAGCTTGCCAGAATCGGACACCGGCTGGCAAGGCTTTACCAGATCATGCAGGAGAACCGCCGCCGGGTGGACGAGGAACGGCAGGAGTTACAGACCCTTGTATCGGATATTTCCCATCAGGTGAAAACGCCGGTAAGCAATCTGAAAATGGCGACGGACACCCTGCTGGAAAAGCCTATGACCGAGGCAGAGCGCACCGACTTTATCCGGGGAATCCGCAGCCAGACGGATAAACTGGACTTTCTCTTTCAGGCCCTTGTGAAAACCTCCCGGCTGGAAACGGGCGTGATCCAGTTGGATAAGAAATCGGGCCGCCTCTTTGATACCGTGGCGCAGGCCATGAGTGGGATCGTGTATGCAGCGGAGAAAAAGGAAATCGCCGTGTCCGTGGACTGCCCGGAGGATTTGACCGTTTCCCATGACAGCAAGTGGACATCCGAAGCCCTCTTTAACCTGCTGGACAATGCAGTGAAGTACACCCCGGCAGGCGGGAAAATCACGGTGTCTGTGGTGCTGTGGGAAATGTATGTGGAGATCAAAGTGACCGACACCGGCAAGGGCATTTCCGAAAGCAATCAGGCCGCCATCTTCCGGCGCTTTTATCGTGAGGAAGAAGTACACGAACAGCAGGGCGTGGGCATTGGCCTGTATCTGGCCCGCGAGATCGTAACGCGGCAGGGCGGCTATATCAAAGTGTTTTCGGAGCCGGGCAAGGGTTCGGAATTTTCCATTATGCTGCCTACAAAATAGAACGCGGCGGACGGCCATTTCCGGCTGCCCGCCGTAAATTTTTTTGAAATGTCCGAGCATTGTAACATTTCACCCCGATTTTCAATGAAATTTTTTGGCCGCTGTAACATTTCGCGGACATTTGGGTTTTACAATGACCTTATCAACAGGCAGAAAGCCTTGAAAGGAGTTTTGAGTATGAGCGTTTTGCAGACGATTGATCTGAAAAAGTATTACGGCACAGAGCCGAACATCACCTGCGCCCTTGACGGCGTGAACTTTTCCGTGGAGGACGGCGAGTTTGTGGCTGTTGTGGGAACCTCCGGCAGCGGCAAGTCCACCCTGCTTCACATGATGGGCGGGTTAGACACTCCCACCAGCGGAACCGTGATCGTCCGGGGCGAAGAACTGGCAAAGAAGAACGACGAACAGCTCACCATCTTCCGCCGCCGCAACATCGGCTTTATCTTCCAGAATTATAACCTTGTTCCCATCCTGAATGTGTATGAGAACATCGTCCTGCCGGTGGAGCTGGACGGGGACACGGTGGATCAGAAGTTTTTGGACGAGATCGTTCACCTGCTGGGACTGGAAGATAAACTGAAAAATATGCCGAACAATCTTTCCGGCGGCCAGCAACAGCGTGTGGCTATCGCCCGCGCCTTGATTACCAAACCGGCTATTGTGCTGGCCGACGAACCAACCGGCAACCTTGACAGCAAGACCAGCGCCGAGGTGCTGGGACTTATCAAGCGTACCAGTGCGGAGTTCCGGCAAACTGTTGTGATGATTACCCACAATGACGACATAGCCCGTCTTGCAGATCGGATTGTCCGCATTGAGGACGGCAAGATTGTGGAATAAGGAGGTGGCAAGCTATGACATGGCCTTTTGAAAATGATACCAGCGCCATTACAAAGAAGCTGGCAAAGGAGAGTTTGAAAAGCGAGAAGCGCCGGAATTTTATGATAATAATTGCTATTTCACTGGCAGCGTTTTTGATGTCAATGTGTGGAACATTATTTTTTGCTTTTCAGGAATCTCAAAATAATATGGCCACTTTTCAAGCCAGCTATGATAATCTGACAGAGGATAAAATTGAAAAACTTCGTCATCAACCAGAAATCGAAATGGTAGCGTCGCTTTACAATCTGGGAGAAATAAAAATGCCAGAGGGATATTCATTGTATTTGGCATATATGGATGATGCGGCATGCTATATTGCCCGAAATCAATTTACACTAAAAGATGGGACTATGCCATCTAAAGAAAATGAAATTGCAGTTGACCGTGAAATGGTGAACAAATATTTTTCTAATACTGCAATCGGAGATAAAATTTCTTTTCAAATAAACGGAAAATCACAAGATTTTGTGATTTCTGGGATTACGGAAAGCTCGACTGAATCACAGGGCAATTACTCGTGCTATATATCAAAATCGTTTGTAGAAAATAGCTCTAATTATAATCCTGCAAAATACCAAAGCTATGTTTGTTTTGCTGATGCAGATTCAACATCAAAAGAAATTCTAAAAGAAAGAATTGCTTCTATTGGAAAAGAAATTGGTGCTGATTATAGCTTAAGTTTTCTCTTTTTTAGAGAGAATATGGGATTGTCATTTGAAAATATACTAACTTTTGTAAGTTTGTCCGTGTTGGTATTATTTGCAGGTATAACGGTAATCCAAAGTATTTTCAGAATTTCTATCAATGAAAAAATAAGAAATTTCGGACAGTTACGCACTTTAGGTACAACTGCATTACAGATAAAGAAAATGATAAACTATGAAAGTAGATATTTATCATGGCTTGGAATCCCTCCGGGTATTGTTTTGGGTGCGATTGTCGGAACTGTTTTGGGAAGTAATGAATTTTCCAGCGGATTTTCTCCTATCAATATTCCTTTTGTAATGATAGGTGTTTCCATCATTTGCACTCTTATGGTGAAATTATCTGTTCGCAAGCCGCTTAAAATTGCGGCAACTACTTCCCCTATTGAGGCAGTACGATATATAGCTTATCGAAATGCTCCGATGCAATCTCGAAAACATAATAAGAAAATTTCACCTTACTCTTTAGCTCTATTAAATCTTGGACGCGATAAGAAAAAGACAGCCAGTACATTGCTTTCCTTGATATTTGGAGGATTACTCTTATTTATATCTGCATCCGCAGCAGTTAGTAATACGCCAGAGCAATTTGTCCGTGAAAAGTTTTTTGTAAACGGCGGAAGCTTCCGTATATATCTTTCTGAAGAATCAGTTGGAAAAAACGAAACAAATAATCCGCTAAATGAATCTTTGAAAGAAGAACTTTTGAATACTAAAGGAATCCAAAAGATTATACCACTTAGAGATTCGGTAGGAATGTGTCATTATTCTATCAATGGAAATGCTACTGAGGGAATGTGTGATATAATTTCGGTTCAAAGTACAGAAGGTAATTTTAGCTTTGTTGAACAACATTTGATAGATGGACAAATGCCTAAGAACCAGTTTGAAGTTTTATTGACAGATGGATATATGGAACTGGGGATTACAAAAGGGACACCTATAAAGATTACAAATAGTGGAGAGGAAATAGAATGTATTGTTTCCGGTTTCTTTGATAAGAGCTTTGTCGGAACCGAAAACGGTACAGATGCTATTGATCCAGCGAATCTTATAATTACACAAGAACTTGCACAACAACTATTCACAAACACAGAAAATTTTGCTTACTCATGGGAGATCATAACTGATAAAACTTATAATGATGAAATAGAATCAGCCATTCAGCAGAAAATTACCTCTAAAGAAAAGGGGCTTTCTATTTGCAGCTATAATGATGTTGTAGAGTACATGGAATCTTCTATGAACTTATTGTTTGGAAGTTTGCAAATGCTGTCATTACTAATTTTGCTGTTTGGAATAATCAATCTAATCAATATGACGCTCTCTAACCATCAAGCGCGTAAACAGGAAATCAGTACATTACGCTCTGTTGGATTAAGCCTAAAACAATTATATCGTTCTCTCATAACAGAGGGATTGCTATATGTACTTGTTTCATTTGGAATCGTTCTTTTGGTTGGTATTCCCATAGCTATTCCTGTGAGCAAAGCTGTTGGTATTCTATTCGGTATGCCAAATCTCTCATATCAATTTCCAACAATGCAGATAGGTGGATATCTACTAATATTGATTCTTTTACAGTTGATTCTTTCTGTATGGGAAATACGGGATTTGAAAAAGCGTTCATTAACAGAACAAATGCGGGCAATGGAATGACCTTTTGAGATCGGCGGGGCGGCGTATGCTGCCCCGCTTTTTCCGCCATTTCTCAAAAAGATTTTTGAAATGTCCGAGCGTTGTAACAATTCAGCCTGTTTTTCTGTCGAAATCAAAGGCACCTCGGACATTTATAGTTCTTCCAAAAGTTTGATGATAATATTACCATTCATGGAAGAAGCAATCTGTTATTGCAATAATGCGAAATTGACGATAGAAAGTTTTTCATATCTCGGTCAGCTCAACAATTACATTACTCTGCTGATACAGCCAGTCCGCAAATTCTTTCGGGCTGGCTGTTCCTGTTTTTACAGCCTTTTTTCTCTGTAAGGCTTCTTTCTTAAAGTCGGAAAAGGCAGCCTGTATTTTTTCCAGACAGTCAGCCGGAAAGCCTGCGGTATTTTTTACCCGGTTTATTTTGTTGCGCCAGTTCTGGCATTCATTTTTATAAAGCAGGTCATAGTTATTTTCTCTTGCCCTCTCGTCAAATTCCCGCTTGTTTTGAAGCGCCTGTGCTTTGCGGCACTTGTCGCTGCACAGCTCATACCGCTGGCTCTTTGCCAGAAAATATTTCCCGCAGACCTTGCACTGCCGGAAGCAAAGCCCCCAGTCATTCAGCCTGTTCAGATAATAGGTAATCAACGGGTAGAGGGACGCATAGGCAGACACACATTCTTCTGTGCGACGGTTGTCCGGGAACCAGAGGTCAAGCCGGGTATCTTCTGATGGTGCGCCTTTGAAATAAAGGCTGCCAGCTTGAAAATGTTTCGGTTTTCCTGTCTCCCTGTCAAAGCTCATGGCTTCGTTATGGAATACCCCGGTCAGGCTGCTCATTTTATCCATGAAGCGGTCACAGGCAGCGTTACGGTCACGGGGTTCTCTGGAAAGCAGATAGCTGTTCCAGATACGGAACGCCACATACATTTTCAGAGGGTCATTGCTAAGATATTTTCCCCAGAGAAATTCGCTTGCCGCCTGCTCCAGCTCCGGCTGTTTCCATCGGTTGGAGTGGAGGGCTTGCCGCAGTGGAGAAAGCCCGTATAAGTTCCAATCTCTGTCCGTGTCACGCTCAAAGTTTATCAAAAAAGTTCCCAGCGGGCGTGTCATATCACAAAGCACCTCTGTGTTTTGGCTCCCGTTCAGCCGGAAGCGGATCTGCTGTTCTTCCCCAATCAAAATCCGCTCTTTCATTTTCTTCCTGTCCAGCGTCAGGACAAACAAAATCCTCTCAAAACATGGCTCATGTCGTATAAACTGATTCTCCATCCCTATCCCCTGCCTTTGCTTATGGTAATTATATAATTCAGTTATATCCGTTACACTCATGGTATCGCAGAATCATTGTTTTGTCAAGGATAGTACGCTATGATGATTGCAGTTGGTAATTTCGTACCGCGCAGTACCTTGACAAGTGAATGACCGTCCAAAAGGGATATGACCGGCAGGAGAAGTGACGCATCCGGCGCACCAATGCAGGGAAACACCGCAGGAATGGGGCAGGAAAACGGCTTTTGGGGAAAACGGCAACAGGAAGCATTTTAACCTATTTGATTTATGGGAGGAACAGAATGAACGATAAAAAGAGATTGAACAGCTACGAGGATTTACCGCTGGTTCTGGATGTGGCGGACATTCAGCAGATTATGGGAATTTCAAGAGCGAGCGCCTATGAGCTGGTACACACACCCGGCTTTCCAGCGTTCCGCAGGGGCAGACTTATCAAGGTCAGCAAAATTGCTTTCTTTGAATGGATGGCAAAAGGCTCCGAAACCGTACCGAGAAGCGACAAATAAGCGTGAGTTATCATTCCCTGACTGCAATACTGCCGCCCTTTCCAAAGGGGTATACAGAGGGAAAAAACCTTAAAAATGATACCGAAACGCTACACCAAAACAGCCTATCTGCGTACATCAGATAGAAACGGAGAAAGGAGCCGGTTATGGCAAGAATGAGCAACAAGCGGCGGCTGGAATGGTCGTTCTTCTTAAATGACCGCAGCCGTATCACTTACAACGAACTGTGCCGGAAATGCCAGCACGAATGTAAACAGAGCTTCCGGGCGGTTGTGGTTGACTGCCCGAAGTACCTTTCTAAGCGTTCCAAGAAAAAGGACAAAACTGCCGGAAACGGCAAAATCCCTTAGGAACTAAGGGCGCACTTCTATACATAGTCTAAAGACCATGTATCGTGCGTCCTGCGGAGCTTACCTCTGCCGCTGATAAAATCAGCAATCCGAGGTCTGCGTTCGCTTCGCTCCGACAAGGTGGCTACACCCCCTTGCGCCGCTAAAGCGGCTATCCCCTGTGTACCCGCCGAAAAGAGAAATCCGCTCTGCGGTTTTCCCTTTCCATCGGGTTTTATAGAAGCACTGACACACGGACTGTCTGCGGATGGTCTTTCTTTATCTTATAGGCAAAGGATGTGAGAACATGGAAAAATCTTTGGAACAGTTAAAGCAGGAATATAAAAAAACCACTGTCCTGCTGGAACGGGAAAAACGGAAAATGCAGCGTTTGAAAAACCGGCAGGCGTATCTGGAAAGCGGTTCCCGGAAACAGAGGACGCACCGGCTGATTACCCGTGGGGCAGCCATTGAGAGCATTGCGCCACAGACAAAGGAGCTGACCGAAACGGAATTTTATTCCCTCATGGAAAGCATTTTGAATCTGCCGCAGGCGGAGCATTTCATCCGGTCTGCCGTAGAAAACCACGCTCGTATTTCCGGGCAGGAGAGAGGCGGTGACTAAGGATAGCACTTTATCATTTTTCAATCGCACAGATCAAGCGCAGCGCCGGTCAGAGCGCCATTGCCAGCGCAGCCTACCGAGCCGGGGAGCGTCTTTACAGCAGCTACTATGGAGAAGTCAGCGATTACACCAAAAAGGGCGGCGTGATCGCTTCGGAAATCATGCTGCCGCCCCATGCGCCGGAAATATATCTTGACCGGGCGACTCTCTGGAATGCTGTGGAGAGCTGCGAGAAACATCCAAAAGCACAGCTTGCCTATTCCTTTGATATTGCCATGCAGAATGAATTGACGCTGGAAGAAAACATGGAACTGGCGAGGAAGTTTGTGCAGGAGCAGTTTGTGGCAAAAGGCATGATTGCCGATCTTGCTTTTCACAGCCCGGAGAAAGAGGACGGCGGCATCCCTAACCCGCATTTCCATGTGATGACAACCATGCGCCCTTTGAACCCGGATGGCACATGGGGACAAAAACAGCGGCGGGAATATCTTCTTGATGAAGATGGAAACCGAATCCGGGATAAAAACGGCGATTATATGTTTAACGCTGTCCATACAACAGACTGGCATGAACCGGAAACGCTGGAACACTGGCGGGAGCAGTGGGCGGCTGCCGTTAATACAAAATTTGAGGAAAAAGGGCTGGATGTGCGTATCGACCACCGTTCCTATGTGCGGCAGGGACTTGACCTGATACCTACTGTCCACGAGGGAGCTAATGTCCGGCAGATGGAAGTAAAGGGCATTCGCACCGAGAAAGGGGAACTGAACCGCTGGATTAAAGCTACCAACCGGCTCATGCAGGATGTGAGGAAGAAGATCAAAGCCCTGTTTGTCTGGATGGCAGAGGTAAAAGAAGAACTTTCCAAACCGCAGACACCGAACCTTGCCGACCTGCTGATCGCTTATTACAACCAGCGCAACGCAGGGGCATGGAGCAATAAAGCCAGAACTGGAAACTTAAAGCAGTTTGCCGAAGCCGTTAATTATCTGACGGAAAATAAGCTGCTCACATTAGAGGATTTGCAGGAGCGTCTTTCCTCTGTCAACGAAGAATTTGAAGCGTTAAGCGGCTCCATGAAAAAGAAATCTGCCCGGATAAAGGAATTGCAGGAATTGATACGGGAGGGCGAGAATTACCAGCGGCTAAAACCTGTTCATACGGAATTGAACAATATCAAGTTTAAGAAACAGAGGGAGAAATTTGAAACATCCCACGATGCGGAGTTACGGCTGTTTTATGCCGCCCGCCGTATTTTGAAAGAAAAACTGGACGGAAAACCCATTGCCCTGAAAGCATGGAAACAGGAATACGCACAGTTAAAAACAGAGTATGCCGAACTGTCTCCGCAGCACAAGCCACTCCGGGAGGAAGTCATACGGCTACGGCAGGTGCAGAACGCCGTAGATACCGCACTGCGCCGGAGGGAGCAGCCACAGGCAGTACAGAGAAAGAAACATGAGATGGAGCTATGATATAACCGGCAGCTTTACCGCTACCAGTATTTTTATGGAGGGAGCATTTGAATGTATTTGAAGCGGTGAAACAGTCTGTTACCACCCGGCAGGCTGCTTCATTCTATGGAATCCGGGTGGGGAGAAACGGCATGGTCTGCTGTCCATTCCACAATGACCGCACGCCCAGCATGAAAGTGGACAGCCGCTTTTACTGCTTCGGCTGCGGGGCTTCCGGGGATGTGATCGACTTTGCCGCTTTGCTGCATGGATTGGGGAAACGGGAAGCTGCGGTCAGGCTTGCGGAGGACTTCGGCGTTTCCTATGAGAAATCCGGCAATGCGCCGCCAGATAGGAAGCGTCACAACAGGTCACAGCCCCGACAAAAATCAGCGGAGCAGAGATTTCAGGAAACGGAACGGTATTGTTTCCGGGTGCTATGCGATTATCTGCGCCTGCTGGAGCATTGGAAAACAGCATACGCCCCACAGCCGCAGGATGCCATCTGGCATCCTCTTTTTGTGGAAGCGTTGCAGAGGATAAGCT
>NZ_JBCPGE010000009.1:0-65191 GCF_040914025.1 Ruminococcus sp. RTP21484sp1_RTP21281st1_A8_RTP21281_210402 | reverse complement strand
GATGGATACAATGGAACCGGCGCAGACACCGGCAGAAATCCGGGAGACATTAGAGGGGACGCAGAAAGGCGGCGTGAAGAACAGCATCCGAAACTGCCTGACGGTGTTCCAGCGTGACCCGCTGTTTCGTGGGGCGCTGCGCCTGAACCTTTTGACGGAGCAGATTGACATTGTGAAGCCGCTGGGCTGGGAGCGCACCAGTACCACGCTGACCGACATGGACATGAACTACCTGCTTTTGTATCTGGAAGAAAATTACGGGCTTACCAGCGAGAAAAAGGTGCAGAGCGCCATCAAGATTGTTGCCAATGAAAACCGCTACCATCCAGTCAGGGATTACCTGAACAGCCTGCAATGGGACGGCACAGAGCGCATCCGTTACGCCCTGCATCACTTTCTGGGAGCCGATACGGACGAATACACCTATGAAGCCTTGAAACTGTTCCTGATGGGAGCCATCCGGCGGGTATTCAGACCGGGGAGCAAGTTTGAGGTCATGCTCTGTCTGGTTGGTGGTCAGGGAGCCGGGAAATCTACCTTTTTCCGGCTGCTGGCAGGCAGGGACGAATGGTTTTCAGACGATTTGAAAAAGCTGGACGATGAAAATGTGTACCGCAAGCTGCAAGGGCATTGGATTATCGAGATGTCGGAGATGATTGCCACAGCCAACGCCAAGAGTATTGAGGAAATCAAGTCATTCTTAAGCCGCCAGAAAGAAACCTACAAAGTGCCGTATGAGACACATCCGGCAGACCGGCTGCGGCAATGTGTATTTGGAGGGACGACCAACCGGCAGGACTTTTTGCCCCGTGACCGCACCGGCAACCGGCGCTTTCTCCCCGTGACGGTGTACCCGGAACGGGCGGAGGTTCACATACTGGACGATGAAGCGGCGGCGAGGGCGTATATCGAACAGATGTGGGCGGAAGCCATGACGGTTTATCGCAGTGGGAAGTATAAGCTGTCATTCAGCATGGAAATGAACCGATACCTGAACGCCCACCAGCAGGACTTTATGCAGGAAGACACACAGGCCGGCATGATCTACGCCTATTTGGAGGACTACACCGGCGACAGGGTATGTTCCAAGCAGCTTTATGAGGAAGCGCTGGGGAACTTAAATTCCCCGGCAGACTGGGAGACACGGGCAATCTGCGAGATTATGAATACCGGCATTGCGGGCGGCATCATACAGGGCTGGGTAGCCTACAAAAGCCCGAAGCGGTATAAGAAATACGGTTCTCAAAAAGGCTGGGAGCGTGTCAACCAAGCTCCGCCGGAGGGGGACGGTTTTCAGGAAATCACGGAAGAAGAAGCCCGGCAAATGGAACTTCCATTCTGAAAAGCCACCGGTTGACAGTTTGGTTGACGCTTTGGTTGACAGCCGGTTGACGGGGAAAAGCCTGATATTTGGGGCATTTCTCTCCTTTGTCAACCATGTCAACCAAGAAATCAAAGAAAAAGTAAAAAGTAATAATAGAGCGCCTATGGATTGTTTTCAAAGTCTTTTCTGCCGGTTGACACGGTTTGGTTGACACGGAGACAGTCTGCGGCTGTACACCTGTCTGACATTCCCTTGTCGGGCATATTTCATTTATGGAGGTAACTGCCTATGGCAAAAAGCAAAAACGAGAGCAATAACAAAAACAGCGGCACCCTGCTTACCGAAAAAGACAGCACCCAGTATTTTGTCATGGGGAAAGTCCGTATCAAGGTATCGGAGCATTTCGCACAGGATGGGAAGCCGCTTGACAGCCTGCTGGAAGATGTGATCCAGCACGCTGCCGCCGCTTCCTGAAAAATACGGAATAACGACTGTCAATCAGCCCACGCTTATGATATACTTGTACCAGCGAGTATTGTATAAGCGTGGGTTGTTTCTTTTAGAAGGAGGATTTTTAACCGTGAAACAACCATACAATACAACGATTTATAACACTGCACTATATTTGAGATTGAGCCGTGACGATGAATTGCAGGGGGAAAGCGGCAGTATCCAGACCCAGCGCATGATGCTTAGGCAGTATGCCGCAGAGCATGGGCTGACCGTTGTAGACGAGTACATTGACGACGGATGGAGCGGGACGAATTTCGAGCGTCCAAGTTTCCAAAGGATGATTGATGACATCGAGGACGGGAAAATCAACTGCGTTGTCACAAAGGACTTATCCCGTCTGGGAAGAAACTATATCCTGACCGGTCAGTACACGGAAATCTATTTCCCCAGCAAGGGAGTACGCTACATTGCCATCAATGACAATGTGGACACCATCAACGGAGAAAGCGAGCTTGCCCCGTTCTTAAACATCCTGAATGAAATGCACGCCCGACAGACCAGCAAAAAGGTCAAGGCTGCCATGCACACAAGATTTGCCAATGGCGCACACTATGGAGCCTATGCACCGCTGGGCTATGTAAAAGACCCGGACAAAAAAGGTCATCTTCTGATCGACCCGGAAACACGCTGGATTGTAGAGAAG
Source organism: Ruminococcus sp. RTP21484sp1_RTP21281st1_A8_RTP21281_210402 (assembly GCF_040914025.1). Classification (NCBI taxonomy): domain Bacteria; kingdom Bacillati; phylum Bacillota; class Clostridia; order Eubacteriales; family Oscillospiraceae; genus Ruminococcus; species Ruminococcus sp. RTP21484sp1_RTP21281st1_A8_RTP21281_210402. Next base: position 62,711 of record NZ_JBCPGE010000009.1, on the reverse strand, counting down.
ATTTTTGACCTTGCCGTACACGGGAGGGGTGCCGCCAGCATTACACGGATTCTGGTGGAAGAAAAAGTACCTACCCCCGGCTGGCTGAACTATGAAAGATATGGGACTTTCGCTAATATCTACGCCGGTGCGCCCGCAGAAAAAGCCTATGCGTGGACGATAGCACAGGTCAAGAGCATTTTGAAAGAGGAAACCTACATCGGTCACAGTGTTCACAACAAGCAGAGCAACATTTCATTCAAGAACAAGAAAAAGGTGCGGAAGCCGCAGGAAGAATGGTATCGTGTGGAAAATACCCACGAAGCCATCATTTCCGAAGAAGTGTTCCAAAAAGTTCAAGAGCTGATTGCAAGCAGACGCAGGAAACGCAGAAACGGTACGACACAGATTTTCGCAGGATTGATAAAATGTGCAGACTGCGGATGGTCTTTAGCCTATGGGGAAAACAAGCAGAATAAGAACCCATACGGGTACTACCATTGCAGCAAGAACGGACAGGGATTACGCCAGTGTTCCATGCACTATATCCGCTATGATGTACTGTATGCCTATGTGCTTGCAAGACTGCAATACTGGTCTATGCTGGCACAGAAAGACGAGGACAAGCTGCTGAAACGGCTGCTCAATGCCAGCGACAGAGAAAGAAACTCTGCGAAGAAAAAGCAGGCTGCGGAGCTGAAAAAGGCAGAGAAGCGTAAAGCCGAGGTTGACGGGCTGTTTGCTAAAATGTATGAGGACTGGTCTGCCGGACGCATAACCGAGTATAATTTCAATATGCTGTCCGAGAAGTACCAGAACGAGCAAAAGGAGCTTGAAACAAAAATAAGACAGCTTCACGAAATGATGGAAGCCGCCGTACAGACCGCAGCGGATGCTGAAAAGTGGATTGCCCTGATGAAACAGTATGTCAACCCTGTGGAGCTGACCGCCGAACTTCTGAACACTCTAATTGAAAAAATAACCGTCCACGAAGCTGTCAAGGGCGAGGACGGAAGCCGTGAGCAGGAAGTAGAAATCTACTACCGCTTCATCGGCAAAATCGACTGACCTTTCTTTTTTACCCAATAATATCTTTAATTAAGGGAAACGGGAACAAATATGCCAGATCTTAGCATACTTGTTGAGCTTGCTGAATATTACGATGTTGAAATGAGAGAACTCCTGGATGGAGAAAGGAGCCAGGCTATGAATAAAGAGATGAGAGAAACTTTGGACAAAGTTGCAATGTATGAAGAATGGACAAAACGAAAAGCACTACAGGCTGGAAATCTTGCCTTTGCATCAATGTTTGTGATTGGTGTAATGGCAATTATTATTCAAATGTTATTGACAATAAATATTCGTTTTATTTTAGGAGAGACAGTAAGTGTTTTAGCCGGAGGAATCCTGTATGCAGCTATTATGATATATAATGGAATATGGGATAAATGTTTGCCCCAAAATACTACTGTATGGAGGGATTTTCTTACCAGCGTATTATGTTCAGGAATTTTTGCTTCCCTCTATGGCGTATGCTTGTTAAGAATGGGAGCTACAGAAACACAGATAACACGATTAGCTTTTGAATTTTGGATTGGTATTACTATTGTCGCATTTATTATTCTTAGAATTCTGACATTTATCAATCGGAAAAAGAAACAAAATCCAACAAATACTCAAAATATAAAAGAAATTTCACCATTATCTAAGATGGAATATATCAAGATTTACAATGCACAAAATATAATAGAAACGGAACAACTCATGGAAATGTTAAGACAAAATGGAATAATGGCTTTTTCACAGGAGGCAAGTGCGAATGTTGCGATGCATGGGGCACCTGGCTTTGGAATATATGGAATGGATATATTCGTAAAAACTGATGATGCAGAAAATGCAGTAGAGCTGATTAAGGAGATTCGAAATCAAGAAAAGCAGTAGAAAATTGGTATTCTTGATAAAAAAAATTGGATTCAAATGACAAAAGGAAAATGGCTAAAGCTGTTCTCTTTTTTCTATGCTATAATTCAAAAAAATATAAATTTTTTGAGACGCTCATCAAAAAAAGACGACTTTATAATTGAGAACATTTTTGAGGAGGGGAATATCATAGACGATAAAAAAATCATAGAACTCTATTTTGAAAGAAACGAGCAGGCAATTAAAGAAACAGATATAAAATATGGAAAACTTTGTCATAAAATTGCCTATAATATCCTAAATAACCTCCAGGATTCGGAAGAGTGTGTGAATGACACATATTTAGGAGTGTGGAACAAAATTCCACCTACAAGGCCGGATAACTTTAAGGCTTATATTTCCAAAATTGTCAGAAGTATTTCCATAGATAAATTTAGAAAACAAAAAGCTAAAAAACGATCCGCGGATATGGTTATGGCATTGGATGAACTTGCAGATATACTGCCAGATGAAAGGTATGCTCCGGGCAGGAATGACGAAGAGATTGGAAAATCAATCAGTATTTTTCTTAATAAACAAAAAGAAGTGGTCCGGAGAGTGTTTCTTCTAAAATATTTTTATTTTGAATCTAACATAGCTATTGCAGAGAGATGTGGTTTTACTGAACGCAAAGTAACACATATGCTGGCTCACACCAGAGCCCAATTAAAAGAATATCTGATCAAGGAGGAAATCTATCTATGAACATACCCAAAATTGCAGATGCCATTGGTTATATTGATAATGAGCTTATCACTGCTACACTGGAAGCACCGCCAAAGAAAAGGCATAATCCTGTAATGAAATGGATGACGGCTGCGGCTTGTCTTACCCTATTTGTAATCGCAGGTATTTTGATTCCGCATCTTTTAAAGAATGACGCAACAGCTGAAAGCAAATATAAATATCATGTTTCTAAAACAGAACGAGCCATAGAATGGCCATGGAAATACAAGACTGCAGCTGAAAAGTATCCTGCTATTAAGTTTAATGGAAAACAGTTTACCGTAAAAAGCCAGAATCCAATCCACACAGATGCACTAGGGGATGAGATTGGCTCCTGTATAGCAGAAGGCCTTGATCCTGATACCGAAAAAAAATATACGGAAACATTTGAGGTGCGGAAGATTCATGGAATATCAGAAGAACTGATGATTGCTGCAGGGAATGAAGACGGATTTTATGTTTATGCAGCTGATGAAAGCACTGCTCCAGATACTTTAGGGAAGTTGCTGGAACTGTATGGTCTTTCTCAAAATATAGAGTTAAACTACGTGACAAAATGTGAAAATTATGAGGAAAAAGAGGAACTTTTGCTGGATAATGATGATGAGATCTGGCAGATCCTTGCGGGCCGCAGTGATGCAAAACTTGATAATACAAGTGATTTCTTTGAAAGAGAGAACCGTATTTATCTCGCTTTCACTGCAACCTCGGAAACGCTGGGTGTTTATAACCGGGTGATCTACATTTCTGAAGACGGCTATTTCGCAACCAATATTTTAGACTATGAATACAGCTATTTCATTGGAAAAGAAGCAGCAGGACAGATCAGCAGTTATGTACAAAAGCATTCCACGGAAACAAAATCCAGCAGCAGTGTGCCAACCATATCCGGAACTGTTACGGAAATTGGAGATGGATATATGATAGTTGATGATACAGTTTTATGCCGGAAACCAAAAGCTGGAAAAAAATATAAGATATATACAGATGATATAAGGGTAAGAAGATGGATTGAAAGCGGGGAAATCAAGACAGGAGATCTTGTAGCGGTTGAATATGAAGGGAAAATTTCCAGCAACTGCGAGGTAACGGGAGCATATTCCATATTAACAGGAACGCTTGAAGAAGATGATATTCTAACTCAGGAATAATAAAAACAGGAAAAGGAAGGGTACTGGTTTGAATGCGAAACGAATTTATTTGATAAAGATTGCCCCGGTTGTTTTATTGGCAGGCACTGCTTACTGGCTCCTGGGTTCTGTTTTTTTTACATTTCTAACCTGGTGGGAGATGCTGTTTCTGTTAGGACTGGTATTTATGCCGGTAACATCCAGGATGTTTCGAGGATTTGATGATAATGGCTGGATGTTTTCCAAGGTACTGGCGGTTGCGGTATGCGGATATGCGCAATGGCTGCTGGCTTGTCTGAAGATCACTCCATTTACAGGAATCACCTGTGTGATCCTCACGGTTATCTGCTGCCTTGGAAGTCTTTTATATGGAATCAAATGTAAGAACAGGTTCCCGGATTCACTTCCCTGGAAACAGGCAGCTCTGGTCTACCGGGAAGAGATCCTGTTTTTCATTGTGTTCTTTTTCTGGACGTATCTGGCGGGCTTCCATCCTGCAGCCCATGGGACGGAAAAATATATGGATTTTGGTTTCATGCAGACCATGATGAGAAGTACCACTTTACCAGCCCAGGATATGTGGTATGCCGGAAAGCCTTTTAATTATTATTATGGCGGACAGTATCTTGCCGTATTCCTTACCAAACTGACCGGAACAAATGTAGAGATCACTTATAATCTGATGAGGACTATGGTTGCAGCTTTTGCCTTTCTTCTTCCTTTTAGTCTGGTGCGTCAGATGCTGAAGGACAAATTAAGGACTGGGAGAAAATGGGCTTTATATTTTGGCGGCATCCTGGCAGGAATGGCAGTATCCATGAGCGGAAATCTCCACTATATTATTTATGGGATCCTCCTCCGGCTGCTGAAAATAAAAACAGATTACTGGTTTCCAAGCTCTACCCGCTATATCGGCTTTGATCCGGCTGTGACCGGGGATGAGACGATCCATGAGTTTCCATCCTATTCTTTTGTACTGGGAGATCTTCATGCCCATGTGATCAATGTCTTTCTGGTCCTGACGGTACTTGGGATCCTTTATTCCTGGATGAAGATAAACTCAGGAAAAAGCTGGAGGCAGAGAGAAATTGGACTTCTTGGGCTGCTTCTGGGAATGTTCCTTTTTTCCAATACATGGGATTTTATGATCTACTATGTTGTGATCTGCGGAACATTGCTCTTTGGAAATCTGAAACGTTATTCTGCTGGTTCTTTTATAAGCCAGGCACTGAAATGGAGTGTGGTACAATGGGTTGAACTGCTGGTAGCTGCATTTCTTGTATCCCTTCCATTTCATATGACTTTTGAAAATGTAATGGTCCAGGGAATTGGAATTGTAAAAATACATACTGCTTTTTACCAGTTCTGTGTATTATGGGCATTCCCGCTTTTGGTCTGCGTACCATTTGTTATCGGGATTCTAAGAAGTATAGGGATGTTTCCAGAGAAAAAATTTCGCAACTTTTTTAACGGTATAAACTATCCAGATCTGTATGGTCTGGTTCTTGTACTTTGTGCTATAGGGCTGATCTTTATTCCCGAGTTCGTTTATATACGGGATATTTATGAAAAAACAGCCCCAAGAGCTAACACCATGTTCAAACTGACTTATCAGGCATATATCATGTTTGGGATTATGATGGCATATATATTGGTTTCATTTACAGTAACCAGGATAAAAAGATGTAGTGGTGCTGACAGTACTATAATATGCAAAGGGCTGCTGAGGTGTCCAAGACGCCAGGCTCTGACAGGGATCATCGCGATCCTGGTTTTGATTTCAACCTGCGGATACCTGGGAAATGCGATTACGCATTGGTTTGAGGGATTCCCCAAAAGGAGTGCATACCAGACACTAAATGCAACAAATTATCTGGAAACTGCAATTCCAGATGACGCTGCTGCGATCCGCTGGCTGAATGACAACGTCACTGGCCAGCCTGTTGTTCTGGAAGCCAGCGGTGACAGTTACCAGGATTATGATGACCGTGTTTCGGCAATGACAGGACTGCCAACGGTTTTAGGCTGGTATGTGCATGAATGGTTATGGAGAAATAATCTGGAAGAAGAAAATCAGAGAAAAGAGGATGTACAGACTATATACACTTCAAGTGATGCGGAACAGGTAAAAACATTGATAGAAAAATACCACATTTCTTATTTATTCATTGGAAGCTGCGAGTATGAGAAATATGGAGAAATAAATAGTGAGTTTTTAGCTTCGTTTGGAAAAGTTGTTTTTGAGCATGGCAACACGATAATAATTGCGTATTAAACACAGTTAGGTATCACAGGCTAAAAGTTACAAAAGATATTGTCTTCTAAAAATGAACCCATTTCCATGACTTAAAAATTGATAAATATCCACAAGGACAGCCTGGAAAATCGACTGTCCTTTTTTTGAGGGGGCAACTTTTAATAATAAATGCAGTTTTTTGGGGCTTTTCAAGAAATCTTGACTGACAATTCTGGCATAGCAAAAATTAGATCTATTGATGAGTCGGGAACATTTTCCCAGCATTTCTGATGCTATTTTAATTCATTTGACACCTTTTCGCTAATAGTATGATAGATTTCCTTTGTCGCTGAATCATTTGCACCATTTACGACCAATATTTTTCCATCTATACTCATGGCTACATATGAATGACGAGGAGGTGATTTTTGAAAAAGTTTATGCCCATTATCTATGTTATAGCATTCGTTATTGGCATTATCTTCATCGTAACAGCAGATACAGGCTTGATTACAAGTTATTATCCTGCTTTGATTGCAGGCATAATCATTAGTTGCTTTGCGGGAGTGTTCCTTGCTATCTACTTATATGCTTGGCATAAGCAATCTAAGTGAGTTATGTCAATTCAAGTTTGTAGAATTCAAAAATTTAATATGAAATGTGAGACAGAGCGTATGGAAATAATCTATACGTTCTATTTTTTTGCCTTTTTGAAAAAAGTGATCAAAAAACTATTGACATTTTATTACTGGAGGTGCGAAATGGACTATATGACATTGAAAGAGACCGCCGAAAAGTGGGGCGTGGCACCTCATAGGATAAATTATTATTGTGCTGGTGAGCGTATCCCCGGTGCTGTGAAAATGGTCGGTGTTTGGCTGATACCAAAAGAAGCACAAAAACCACTCGATAAGAGATACAAAGGAAACAAGAAATAGTTTCTTGTGAGGTTTCTGTGACATTTGAATGCTACACTAAGAATGAAGGAGTGTGATACAATGCGAATTTTAGTAGTCGAGGATGACCGACTTTTGAATAATACCTTGTGCTATAACTTGGATGCTGCGGGCTATGTCGTGGACTCTGCATTGACAAAATCAACAGCCAGTAATTTTCTAACTAAGCAGGACTATGACCTGATCGTGCTGGATGTAAACCTGCCAGATGGGAATGGCTTTGATTTCTGCGGTGAGGTAAAAGAGCGCCGGCCAGATACAGCGGTGATCTTCCTGACCGCAAATGATATGGAGAGTGATATGCTCAAAGGATATGAGCTGGGCGCTGAGGACTATGTGACCAAGCCTTTCCCCATGAGCGTCTTTCAAAAAAAGCTGTCCGTGGTATTGGGGCGGCTGGCGAAACAGACTGGCGGAGATTGCTATGAGGATAGCGCACTATCCATCAATTTCTCGGAGATGACTGCTTCACTGTCCGGTAAGCCGCTGGTGTTCACTCCATTGGAATATCGGATGTTGAAAATCCTGACCAAAAATCCGCAGATTGTTTTGACTAGGCAGATGCTACTTGAAAAACTGTGGGATGCCGATGGGAACTTTGTGGATGAACACGCCCTGACCGCAGCCATCAGCCGGGTGAGAAACAAAATTGAAACGGAAGGCCGCCAGTACATTAAGACGGTGTACGGCATGGGCTATATGTGGATTGGAGGGACGCTGAAATGAATATACGAAAATTCTCCATCAACAAAGCCTGTATCCTTTTGGGAATACTCTTGCTGCTGGCAGTTGGTGTGGTTTCTGCCGCTATTTATCTGCTGACCGAGAATATAACCGCTGTCGGGTATGTGTTCTTGTTCAGTGTCTTTGTGTTGCTTTGCGTCATCTGCTTTGTGACCCTGATCCGTCGGAAACTGGTCATGTTCTCCGATTCCTTTTGTGGTCAAATGGATGATATGCTCTCCGGGGATATTATGCAGCCGAAGCAGACGATTGAGGAAGAAAGCCTATTCTATAAAATCAACTACCGGCTGGGGCGGTTGTACGAAGTCATGCAGGAAAATAAAAACAACATCGCAAAGGAACGGGCTGACCTGCAAGAGCTGATTTCTGATATTTCCCATCAAGTCAAGACCCCGATTGCCAACTTGAAGATGATCAACAACACGCTGCTTGAAAACGAGGTTCCTCCGCAGAAGCAAAAGGAATTTCTGACAGCCCAGGCTAGTCAGCTTGATAAGCTGGACTTTCTCATGCAGGCCATGATTAAAACTTCCCGCTTGGAAACTGGAGTCATTTCGTTGGATCAAAAACAGCAGCCGGTTTATGATACCCTTGCCACAGCCCTGGGCTGGATTTTGTTCAATGCTGAAAAGAAACAAATAGATATACAGGTGGAATGTCCAGAGCATCTGGATGCGCGACACGATAGAAAATGGACAAGCGAAGCTCTGTTCAACATTCTGGATAACGCAGTGAAGTACACCCCGGCAGGCGGACAGATCCGTGTGTCTGTGGAAGGCTGGGAAATGTATGTAAAGATCAACATTGCCGACACCGGCATCGGCATCTCGGAGCAGCATCAGGGGACGATTTTCAAACGGTTTTACCGGGAAGATGCGGTACATGATGTGGAGGGGATTGGGATTGGTCTGTATCTGGCCCGTGAGATCGTGACCTTGCAGGAAGGCTATATCCGGGTGGCATCAGAGATTGGGCAAGGCTCAACCTTTTCTGTTTTCCTGCTCCGAAAGTAGTACCGACATTCCCTCAAAATTGAAATGTCACAGACTTATGACATTTGGAACCGAATTTCTTATAAATTCTTTGTAGCTCGTGACATTTCTGTGAGGTTCGGTCTTTATGATAAAACCATCACAAAGAAAGGATGGTGTTCTATATGAGCATATTGCAGACAACAGATTTAAAAAAATATTACGGCACTGAGCCGAACATCACAAAAGCATTGGATGGCGTAACCCTCTCCATTGAGGAGGGAGAGTTTGTTGCCATCGTTGGTACTTCCGGCAGGTGTAAGCCCACCTTGTTGAATATGATGGGCGGTTTGGATACACCGACTTCCGGTAGCATTCAAGTAAAAGGAAAAGAACTCTCTGAATTCAAGGATGAACAGCTTACCATCTTCCGCAGACGTAACATCGGCTTTATCTTCCAGAACTACAATCTGGTGCCGGTGCTGAATGTCTACGAAAACATCGTGCTGCCTGTGGAACTGGACGGAAACAAGGTAGATAAGAAGTTTATGAAAGAAGTAGTGCAGATGCTGGGACTGGAGGATAAGCTAAACAATATGCCCAACAACCTCTCCGGCGGTCAGCAACAGCGTGTGGCAATTGCGCGTGCCCTTGTTTCCAAACCAGCCATTGTCTTGGCCGATGAACCGACCGGAAACCTTGACAGCAGGACAAGTAGTGATGTATTAGGACTTTTGAAAGTTACCAGCCAGAAATTCCATCAGACCATTGTGATGATTACTCATAACAATGAGATTGCCCAGCTTGCCGGCTGTATTATCCGTATTGAGGACGGCAGAATTTCCAAGTAAAGGAGGGCGAAAATATGACAGATATTTTATTTGGGAATAACAACAGACCTGTCCTGAAACTTCTGGCAAAGCGTTCTTTGAAAGCCCGGAGAAACACCATTGCTGTATTGGCGATTTTGCTTGCCACACTGCTTTTTACCAGCCTGTTTACAATTGCCATTAGCTTGCAGACTGCTATGCAGGAAAGTAATATGAGGACAACCGGCACTTCTGCCCATGCAGGTATCAAGCGTTTATCTTGGGAAGAATATGAACGGCTGTCATCGGATACAGGGGTGAAGGACAGCGGATACTCGATTATCATAGGAAATGCCGTGGGTGATAAGTTCAACAAGACACCCACGGAACTGCGATATAGTGATGAAACCTATGCAGAACTAACTTTTAACACCCCCGACACCGGATATCTGCCGGAACAGAAAAATGAGATTGCCACCAGCCGTATTGTTCTGGCAGCGATGGGATTACCTGATGAGGTTGGTACACAGATGGAACTGACCTTTATAACTGATACGGATACATTTAGCGATACCTTTACGCTTTGCGGCATTTGGGATGGGGATGCTGTGGCGTATCGTCAAACAATTCTATTATCCAAAGAATATACGGAACAGGTAGCTCCTGTCATCCACGGGGAAACGGACGGAACAACCCCACCTGTGGGAACCGGTTATATTGATGCTGTTATGATGATGCCTACGGCATGGAACATTGAAAAGCAGGCATTAGATGTGACTTCCAAATACGGTTTAGATGAACGGGTAAGTATTAACGACGCTTACCAAACGGCAACGGTCAGTTTTTCTTCCATGCTGCCCCTTGTAGCTGGTATTGCGGTTATCTTTATCGCAGGGTATCTTCTAATCTACAATGTGTTTTATATTTCTATCGCACAGGATATTCGGTTTTATGGAATGTTGAAAACACTGGGAACCACTGCAAGACAAATAAGAAAAATCGTTTATAGAAAAGCAATTAAGCTATCTCTTATGGGTATACCTATTGGTCTATTGTTGGGATGGCCAATTGGTCGATTGCTGCTGCCTGCGATTGTAAATATGCTGACGGATGATATAAGGGTCGTTACTACGGTAAATCCGTCGATTTTTTTGGTGGCGATTGTTTTTTCTATGATTACTGTTTTGATTAGCTGCCAAAAACCTGCTGCGATGGCAGCCAAGGTTTCCCCGATAGAGGCGCTACACTATGTCGAGCAGGCAGGAGGAAAAAAGAAAGACCGTCGCAGTAAACGTATAAGCACAGTTATGATGGCAAAAAGCAATCTTGGCCGCAATAAGAAAAAAGTAACGATTGTCACCTTGTCCTTTGCACTCAGCATCGTTCTTTTGAACAGTGTCTATACCTATGTAACTTCCTTTGATTTCGATAAGTTTGTGGCTGATTTTAGTCTTACGGATTTTACAGTGTCCGATACAACGGTAATCAACAGCTATGCCCCGTATAACACGGCGAATGTGAGCCAGGATTTCATTCGTGAGGCTGAAAGGTTGAATGGTCTTGAAGATATAGGCAATGTGTACCTGTGGACTTCCAAACAGCCGCTTTCCAAACATGATCTTACAAAGTTGCAGGAACTTGCAGTTTCTTCCCGTGATATAGCAAATGAGCTGGGAAATTATAGGGTTCGACAGGAACATGGTGTCAATGTGTACGGGTTAGACGACTTTCCGGCAGAGTATGTGCGGGTTTTGGATGGAGAGCTGAACATGGAAAAATGGAGAGCTGGAACCGGCGTGTATGTAACACCGCTGCGGATGATGAGTGACGGTTCTCTCTGTTTGTATCAACCGGGAGACAAGATCTGTGTGCAGCAGCTTGATGGAACAAACAAAATACATGATGTATTGGCTGTGGTAGATATACCGAAAGCGTTAGAAACACCTTTACAAGTAGATATGGGACTGGATTATATTTTCCCGACAAATGAGCTGCTGGGAAATATGGTATCCGCCGACCAGCCGGCCATGAAAACCATCTTCAATGTAGATAATGAATACCAGCTTGCCACGGAAAACTGGCTGAAAAACTACACTACAAATACGGACACAGCTTTGGATTATCTGTCAAAAGTGACACTGCGGCAGACTTTTGATGGGATGATTAACATGTACCGTCTTGTGGGAGGTGCTCTTTGTGCGATTCTGGCGTTGATTGACATACTGAACTTTATCAATTCCATGATGACCTCTATTTTGTCCAGATACAAAGAATTGGCCATGCTGCAATCGGTAGGTATGACCGGCCGACAAGTCAAACAGATGCTAATGATTGAGGGGATTGGGTATTCCGCATTGGGGCTTATATGTTCCCTGCTCATCTCTATCGTGGGGAGTCTGACAGTGGTTCGAATGATGGGGGCAGAATTAAGTTATTTTACATGGCATTTTACCCTGCTTCCTGTGTTCCTCTGTGTAATACCGTTAGTTCTCATTACCGCCTTTGTACCTTTGGTCTGCTATAACAAAATGGCACAGAAAACAGTTGTGGAACGGCTACGCATTGCTGAATAAGATACACAGACGAGAAACGGTCATCCGAAAGGGTGGCCGTTTTCAAATGTCACAAAATTGTGAGATTTCAGCTGATAAAAGGCACCTGTCTGTGACATTTCTGTGAGGATTATCAGTATAGAGCTAATTAATGAACCTCTATATTTTTTTATCATTTCCTTCATCGTCCGATGTTCCTTTCAAATCTGTGATCCACAGCATGACATCTTTCAATACGGAAGTATTTAATTCCTAATAAATAAACTTTTCTTCTCTTTGGTTTCGGATTAAATCAGTTTCCTTCAATATTGCAAGGTATATTATGTGTCAAGAACCAGTTACTTCAAAAAAACTGTTTTATTTTTAGAAAAAACTGTTTGGGGAGAACCGATTGATGTTCAAATGCATCTAATTGATGTAAAATAAAAAAACACGTGTATAAATGTCCGGACCAAAGGAGAAACAGGCTATGACAAAAAGTGCATTTATTAAGGAGGTCCACGATGCGGAAGCGATGCTGTATCATGTGGCCAAATCCATTTTAAAAAATGATGCAGATTGTTGTGATGCTGTTCAGGAAACGCTTCTCAAAGCATATGAAAAGCTGGATACATTAAAAAAAGAGAAATTTTTCCGAACCTGGATCACCCGAATACTAATTAATGAGTGTAACGGAATCATTCGCAAAAGAAAAAATATCATTTCGGTGACCACCTGTTATCCGGTGCGAAGATCGTGGCCCACCATCCGAACCTGTATGCCGTTTACCTTACCAACCACGGATGCGGTCCTGATACCCTTGTAAACCATATGTTCCGTGAAGAGATGGGGGATAAGCCGTACCTTCAGATCGAGGTGGATGAGCAGTATTCGGCAGTCGGTATTATTACCCGTATTGAGGCGTTCCTTAACAGTATCTCCCACAGACCGCCAGCCCAGATGCCAAAAGATTTTAACATCCTGGATGTGAAGATGAAGCCAGCCAATATTAAGTTCAAGCCGGATGAGGACAAGACACTTGTACTGCCGGATCTTGGTTACCACACTTGGTACTTGGAAAACTATTTTGAACAGTGCGGCTATAAAAAGAGAAAAACACTGCCAGACTATTCCCGTGAAGTATTGATGAAGGGACGTGCAGAGACCAACTCCAAGGAATATCTGCCGTTCCCAGTGATGTTAGGTCAGATTTTGACCTTGTTGGAAGAGACACCGAAAGAAGAGCAGAAGGATTTGCAGTTCTTGATCCCATTTAACGAGGGTGCAGATGCAGATGGACAGTATGCAAGAGCCGTCCGGACGGTACTGGACCGCAAGGGATATGAGCATGTGGACATTATCGCGCCGATCCTGGAGACACTTCCAGTGACCGCAGATGATCCGGAGCTTCTGATGAAGGCTCTGGTTTGCGGCGACATCCTTTACAGTGCCGATCCGCATATGCGGGATCAGTGTTACCGCTCTCTGCTTCCAGATGGCAGCCTCCATGAGTGGAAAGACCTGCGCCGCTGGGCGAAGGAGATCGGAGAAGAAAGTACCTCAGCCAAATCACTGGGATTAGTTGGAACCTCTGCCAGCCTGACCAGCTTAAATGAGGGAATCCTGGAGCAGCTGGAGTATGAAGGAATCCTGTGCCGCCGGGCACCGCTGTCTGAGATGATGCTGTTTCTGTGGAAAGAAGCCTCTGGCAATAAAAATGCGACAGAGTTTTTCCAGAAATTGGAAAAACAGCTGTTGGCAATCCATGAGCGCCTGGGAGATAGAAGCAGCTTCAGCCAAGACCTAAGTGGGCTTCAAAAACGTGCCGATGAGTATCTGTCAGACTACTCTGGTGCCAATGGACGATACCGTTATGCAAAAGCACTGGAACTGGGTGAGAACTGCAGCGGTATCCTGATGATGGCACCACGCTATGAAAACACTGCTATGGTGCTGAATATGAGAGGAATCCACGACCACTGCCAGGCACCAGTTTATGACCTGTCCCTGGATGGGGACTTCGACGAGGCAGGATGGGAGAAACTTAGATCCTTCTTGTATTATTGTGAAGTATAACAGGCACATTATGCTTAGTACAGCGAATATTAAGTAGCCACTATGTTGATTAATTTGACTTTTCATATACTGCGTCAATATAGCAGATACTTAATTTTCACTGTACTGGGTACAATATAAATTAAAAAAGGAGACATAAAAAATGACAAGAATTAAGAACATCAACAAAGCAGAAGTCATGGCTTTAAAAGAGCAGGTAGAATACCAGGACGGACAGGTAGTCAGCAAAACACTGGCGCAGAACGAACACGTAAGTGTTACTCTGTTTTCTTTTGACAAAGGCGAAGAGATCGGCACCCATGAATCTGGCGGGGATGCCTTCGTGACCTGTCTGGATGGTGTAGGAAAAGTAACTATTGACGGCGAGGAATATATCCTAAAAGAAGGCGACTCCATCGTCATGCCAGCAAAACATCCCCATGCAGTATATGGACAGGAACAGTTCAAGATGCTGCTGGTAGTAATTTTCTAAGGCTGGCAGTAAAAGAAACTTACTTTCGTTTCATTTTTTATAAGAGACAAGGTCATTTAGGACACATTATAGTTACATTGTTAATTTTGGAAAAGTAGAAGGGTTAGAAAAAGGCGTACTACGGTTGAAATGCGGAATAGAACTGAATGTTTCAAGAGCAAAGAAAGAAGAGTTTACCGAGGCACTGTTTGAATATCTGAGGGAAAGGAATGGTTGATCTGATGAGTTTGCTAAGTGATGCTTAGTACAAGAATGTGAAGAAAATGGAGAGAAGGTTTTAAAAGAACTCTCTGTAGAGGAAATCTATAATTATTACGAACAAACAAATATCAAAGAGAAGGAGTGGATCAAACAATTAGTTTTTGAATACCAAATTGTGAATGTGAAATGAGTAAAGCCGAGAGTATTAATCTATCTCGGCTTTAGTATTTTTCCAAATTTTTGAATCGTCGATATTCTAAGGGTGATAATCCAAGCTGTTTTTTAAATACAGCTGCAAATTTCCCTTGATTAGAATAGCCGACCTGTTCGGATATTTCGGCAATCGGACGCTTTGTGTCCGAAAGAAGCCTTGCGGCTTCGTTCATACGGATTTCCCGCAGCCAGGTGGATATATTCTGTCCATATACGCCTCTAAAATAATTTTTCAGGCTGGTTTCACTGACCGAAAAGCGTTCTGCAATCTGCCGTACAGGAATGTGCTGGCAAAGATCATCTGAGAGAATTTGCGCTGCCCTTTTTGCAATTTCAACCTGCGTTTCCGTGTAGAAGCCGCAGGTTTTCGAAGGCCGGATTTCCATGTTAAAAAGCCGGTGGAGAAGTTCAAGCGTATAGATTTGCAAATGGAAGGCAGAGGGCTTTTCAGATAGCCGCCAGAGTTTTTGAAATATATTTTCCAGCTCACTGTCCGCTCCGTTGATATATGTCTTATGGTTGCCACAATAATTTTCTTCCAGCGTAGGGAGGTCAAGTGAAAAAGATTTCAAAAGTTCACCGCAGGACTGTAAAAGAAGTGGCAGGTCAAAGTATATTTTTATGCCCTGATATTGCCGTGTGGGAAAGATATATTCTTTCTGTGCGGTCTGTTCACTGACACAAAAATCATTTTCCTTCAGGTAAATGTAGGAGCCGTCATCCAGAAGCAATTCACTTCTGCCCGAAACGCAATAGTTAATCAGCAAAGGCTTTAGATTTGAATTTTCATCCGACTCCGGCCATACGGGAGCGTTTACAAAAATAAAAGCCAAAGTCAGCCCCGGAAAGAGCGTATGGAATGTCATGCGTCCCTTGCCATCTGCCCGATCCAAAAGCAATGTGCTGCTATTTGGACTGTTTTTCAAGGTCACACCAGAAACAGCATCGCTGTTTTCTAAAATGTTGCATATCATGTTACGCAACTGCTTCGCCCCTTTCATCATGCAAAATCGCTGATATTATTATACCTGCGAGAAAACTCCCGGTCAATGGATATTCTGGCAGAGCGAAAAAACTCCTTGCTATACGGGCTTAAAATACCGATATGTGCATAGAAGCACAGCTGATTGTATGCTATCATTATGGTTAGTTAGCAAGAACTAACAAAGACGAAAGTAATCATGTTAGGAGGTTTCGCAATGAACAACAAATTGCAAGGAAAGGACTTAATCAACATCGGTATTTTTACGGCGATTTACTTTATCGTCATTTTCGCAGCGGCGTCTATCGGTTTTATCCCGATCTTTATTCCGCTTATCAGCGTGATCGTGCCGCTTGTGGGCGGTATTCCGATGATGTTGTTCTTCTCCAAAATCAAAAAATTCGGTATGCTTACCATCTGCGGAGTGCTGCTGGGTATCATTATGCTGCTGACCGGCATGGGCTGGTGGTGCATCCCTACCGGGCTGATCTTCGGGCTGATTTCCGATTTTATGATGAAAGCCTGTGACTACAAAAATGCCAAGCGCGAAGTGCTGATCCACGGCGTTTTTTCCATGTGGGTAATCGGCGCCTTTATTCCCATCGTTGTGACGCGTGACGCTTACTACCAGAACCTGCTCCCCGGCTACGGTCAGGAATATGCCGATACGCTCATGGCTTATATGCCCGACTGGATTTTGCCGGTACTGCTTATTGCTGCTTTCGTCAGCGGTCTTGTCGGCGGCCTGATCGGACGGAAGATTTTCAAAAAGCACTTTGAGCGGGCGGGAATTGTGTAATGAGCCGCGAACTTCTTGCAAGTCAAAAAAACAATAGCGGAATTTTATTAGACCCCCGGACAAAACTGGCGGTACTGATTACCATAGCTGTCTTTATTTTAGGCGGTTCGTATGAAGGCATCATGCAGTATTACATCATCGTGTTGGCGGCGATCCCGCTGTTACTTTTGTCAGCGGCCAGAAAATGGAAAGGCGCTGTTTTCTATATCCTGATTTTTGGAGGCAGTCTGTGCCTGGAAATGTTCGGTCTGTCACGACTGGCTGGCGTAGCAAACTACATTGCAGTAGCCATTGTTGGCATTCTGCTGAGGTTCACCCCCAGCGTGGTCATGGGATATTTTGTGGTAACGACAACCACGGTCAGCGAATTTGTTGCGGCGATGGAACGGCTCCACCTGCCGCAGCAGATCACCATTCCTATGTCTGTGATGTTTCGCTTCTTTCCCACGGTTGCGGAAGAATGGAGCGCTATTGGGGACGCCATGCGGATGCGTGGCGTCCGCTTTGGTGGTGGAAAAGTCGGTGCGATTTTAGAGTATCGGATTGTCCCCATGATGATCTGCTCCGTCAAAATCGGAGAGGAACTGTCCCAGGCAGCCCTTACGCGGGGATTGGGAGGCCCGGTAAAACGGACGAATATCTGTAAGCTGGGTTTTCATGTGCAGGATGTTATTTTCCTGCTGATCTGTCTGGGAGCATTTGCAGCGCAAATCTATGTGCTTTCCGCAAGGGGGTGAAGGAAATGATTGAATGTCAAGATGTGTCCTTTTCTTATCCTGCCAGTACCCTTCCCGACAGTGAGAGGCAGGCCGGTGGCGCTTTGAAACATATTTCCTGCACTATTGAGGACGGTTCTTTTGTCCTGCTCTGCGGGACTTCCGGCTGTGGGAAAACAACCATGACCCGGTTGTTTAACGGCTTGATCCCCCATTATCATGAGGGGACTTATACCGGCTCCGTCTATCTGGATGGAAAGGATACCCGTGACCTGTCACTGTTTGATATTTCTCTGAAAGTCGGTTCTGTATTTCAAAATCCGCGTTCTCAGTTTTTCAATGTAGACACGACCAGCGAACTGGCTTTCGGCCCAGAGAATCACGGCATAGCGGAAGATCTTGTGCGTGACCGTGTAAAGCGTGTAGCTGCACAGCTAAAGTTGGAGCCGCTGCTTGATAGAAGTATTTTTTCTTTGTCCGGCGGTGAAAAGCAAAAAATCGCCTGCGGATCGGCAGCGGCAATTGACCCGGATATTTATGTGCTTGATGAGCCATCATCCAACCTTGACGCATACGCTATCGCTGATTTCCGACAGCTACTCTTTACTTTGAAATCGCAGGGAAAGACCATCATCATCTCTGAACATCGGCTGTATTATCTGTCCGGCCTCTTTGACCGTGTCCTGTACCTAAAAGATGGAGAAATCGAAGGTGATTATACAGCAGAGAAATTTTGCGGCCTGTCGGCAAGACAGCGCGATGATATGGGATTGCGCCCTCTTGATCTTGCGGGGCTTTCAGAAGTTGAAGGCACGCCGCAGAGAATGAATGAGGCGGTTTGGACGATAAAGAATGTGTCCTTTGCCTATAAGCATGAGCCGGAAACCTTGCATATAACGGAAACCTCTTTCCCATTCGGCAGCGCCACGGCCATCATCGGACATAATGGTGCGGGAAAATCCACCTTTGCCCGGTGCCTCTGCGGGTTGGAAAAGCACTTCAAAGGAACGGTGCAGGATCAGAGCAAGAACTATTCCAGAAAAGAACGATTGAAACTCTGTTATATGGTCATGCAGGATGTAAACCACCAGCTCTTTACCGAAAGTCTTCTGGATGAAATTCTGCTCAGTATGAGAACCGAGAATAAGCAAAGGGCAAGAGAAATCTTAAAGGAGATGGACTTGCTTTCCTTTGAGGACTGCCACCCGATGGGACTGTCCGGCGGTCAAAAGCAGCGCGTGGCGGTTGCCTCTGCGATTGCTTCGGAGCGCCCTCTGATTTTATTTGATGAACCGACCAGTGGCCTTGACCTGTTTCACATGAGGCAGGTTGCCAATGTTGTCAATCAGGTGGCAAATGCCGGAAGAACCGCGCTTGTGGTAACGCATGACCCGGAATTTATTCTACGCTGCTGCAATTATGTCCTTCACTTAGAAAATGGGCAAATTCTGGAAAGTTATTCCATAGCGAACGGCGATGGCCGAAACCGGCTGCTAAAGTTTTTCCTGAATGATATGGAGAAGGAGGTGTCCACAGAATGAAGGAGGAAAAGAAGGAGTCACCCATAGGCGTCTTATGGGGATGGGGCAAACCCTATCACGGGAAATTCATTGGCAGTATTATCCTTGCGGTATTAGGCGTTGTCTGCCAGATGGTGCCCTATTTCTGCGTGGCGCATATTGTCACAATGATGTTGTCTGGGGAACAGAATTATTCCCGCTATGTGACCGCTGGTATTATTGCACTGTGCGGATACTTTGGGAAGGTGCTGTTTTCCTGTCTTTCTACAACGATTTCCCACACAGCGACCTATTACACGCTGCGCGATCTGCGGGAAAATATCACCGCAAAGCTGGCCCGCGTCCCGATGGGGACGATTTTAGATACTCCGTCCGGCCAGTATAAAACAACGATTGTTGACCGGGTAGAAGGTATGGAGCCAACCTTCGCACACCTGATCCCGGAAATGACGGCAAATGTGCTGGTACCGCTTGTTATCGCCGTGTACCTGTTCCTTTTGGACTGGCGCATGGCGCTTCTGTCACTTGTTACGCTGGTGGTGGGCCTTGCTGTCATGTCTGCCGGCATGAAGAATTATCCCGTCAAATGGGAAGGCGCGGTTAAGGCAGGCAAGCAAATGGCAAATGTCATTGTAGAGTACATTGGTGGGATTGAGGTAGTCAAAGCGTTTAGTCAATCCGCCGGTTCCTACAAAAAATATTCTGACGCAGTAAACTATAACGCCAACTACTATGTGGACTGGATGAGAGAAAACCAAAAAACCATGAGCGCCTACAACGCCATTTTGCCATCGGTGTTGATTTGTGTGCTGCCCTGCGGCTTCGCGTTCTGGATCTCCGGCAGCCTGGAACTTTCCACTTTCCTGTCTATCGTAATTTTCTCGCTGGGACTGATTGGGCCGATTGTTGCAGCCTTTACCTTTACGGACGATTTGGCCGTATTAGGGACAAATGTGGAAGAAATCAGCCAGCTTTTGAACGCTGAAGAACTGAACCATAAGGATACGCCGGTCAAGCTGGAAGATACCGGCATTTCTCTTAGGTCTGTGTCTTTTTCCTATGACGGGACAACAGAGGTTTTGCATGGTGTGAGCCTGACCATCCGGCCCGGCACCATGACCGCCCTTGTGGGGCCGTCTGGCTCCGGCAAATCGACGGTGGCAAAGCTGATTGCCGGATATTGGGATGTTACATCCGGCAGCATTACCCTCGGCGGTCATGAGCTGAAGGATATACCGCTGTCTGAAATTGCAGATCAGATTTCCTATGTATCTCAGGACAACTACCTGTTTAACCGCAGTATCCGGGAAAATATCCGCATGGGAAGACCCAGCGCCACAGACGCGGAGGTGGAACAGGCCGCCGAACAAAGTGGTTGCGACGCCTTTATCCGCGGGCTGGACAATGGCTATGATACGGTTGTCGGCAGCGCCGGTTCCCACCTTTCCGGCGGGGAGCGCCAGCGTATTGCCATCGCCCGTGCCATGCTGAAAAATGCACCGGTTGTCATTTTGGACGAGGCAACTAGCAGCGTTGACCCGGAGAATGAGGACGAATTGCAGCGAGCTATCGAGGCACTGACTCATGATAAGACCAGCACTCATGAAATCGCCAGGTATCTGAAGATTACCGAAAAGGCAGTTTACAGGTGCATGGACAGGCTGAAAGAAAAAGTGAAGAAGATCTTCGAGTAATTCATGATAATCAAAAAGCAGGGTGTGAGAACAAACTCCACCCTGCTTATCATTTATTAGAAAAAAGGAAACTTTTGTCAAAACCAGTATTTAAAAATTTTATCAGTAATAAAGTGCAGAATGATGTTTGGATTGCAGTTTTTATGCAACTATTTCTTGTTGCTATTGACAAAACCTTTTTCAGAGATTAAAATTATAACAGCGTTATATAGCACTGTTATATAGGAGGTGTGCAAAATAAACGGAAATGGAATGACTTTAGAAAATATCCACCGGGCAGCGAAAGCGGAATTTTTAGAAAAAGGATATAAAGACGCTTCCCTGCGGAATATTGTGAAATCCGTGGGAATGACTACCGGAGCCTTTTACGGATATTACAAAAGTAAAGAAGAACTTTTTGAAGCCATCGTTGGTGAGCATTATGAATATATTCGCAACCGTTTTATAAAGGCACAGCAGGAGTTTGCTGAACTTCCAGCTGCCAGACAGCCGGAAGTCATGAGTGATATTTCGGGAATCTGCATGTACAATATTCTTCATTATGCGTATGAGCATTTAGAGGAATGTAAACTGATCCTTGTCTGTTCGGAAGGAACAAAATTTGCCGGGCTAATTGATGAAATGGTGGAGATTGAAGTGGAAGGGACTCATGCCTATCAGGAGGTTTTAAGGAAGCTTGGAAGGCCCTCTCCCCATATCGATCCTTCGCTGGAGCATATTCTGATCACCGGCATGTTTCATACTTTTTTTGAATTGATCATTCATGAAATGCCGCTAAAAGATGCCGAAAACTACGTTAGAGAAATGCGCGCCTTTTATACAGCAGGATGGATGAAAATTATGGGGCAGTAATGCCTTATAATTTTTGTTTGACAGTTAGCTGCTGCTAACCTAAATTCGGATATTGTAAGAACATAGACGTGTTCTCTTTATCATAAACACAAAGAAAAGGAGGAATTTTTTTGAAAAAACAATCCAATTTATCACGCCTGCTGGAAATTGCAGGCAGCCATAAGTACCTGACCTATGCTTCCTGGGTGTTTTCTGCAATCAGTGCCCTGATTGCTCTGGTACCCTTCTATTACATCTGGAAAATGATCAAGGAAGTATTGGAGGTGGCACCGAATTTTGGCCAGGCACAGAACCTGACCGGTAATGGCTGGATGGCAGTATTGTTTGCGGTTATAGCGGTGCTTGTCTACATAGCAGGGCTGATGTGTTCCCATTTGGGAGCATTTCGTATCGCCACAAACCTGCGTATCCAGACCATGGAGCATATTGTTAAGCTTCCTCTTGGGTTTGCCGAGAGTTTTGGCAGCGGAAAACTGCGCAAGATTGTCAACGCATCCAGCGCAGCCACCGAAACCTATCTCGCCCATCAGCTTCCCGACAGAGCCAATGCCATTGCAACCCCCTGCGGTCTTTTGGTGCTGTTGTTCGTGTTTGACTGGAGACTGGGACTATTGAGTCTTGTTCCGGTTGTGCTGGGGTTTCTGATCATGATGGCAATGACCGGAAAGCAGATGCAGGAAAAGATGAAAGAATACCAGAATGCGCTGGATGATATGTCCAATGAAGCGGTAGAGTATGTCCGTGGGATTCCGGTGGTAAAAACCTTTGGCCAGACGATCTTTTCCTTTAAGAAGTTTAAAGACTCCATTGACCGGTATAAAGTATGGGTGATTGCTTATACCAGGCAGCTTCGGACACCGATGATGTTCTATACAGCTGCGATCAACGGCGTTTTTGCCACACTGATTGCCGGAGGACTGTTGCTTACGCAAGACGGTGTGACTTCCGGTTTCTTACTGGATCTTATTTTCTATATCATCATTACACCGGTTATTTCTGTCACACTGACACGCATTATGTTCCAAAGTGAAAACGCCATGATCGTAGACGACGCTTTACAGAGAATTGACAGCGTTTTGCATTTGAAGCCTCTGGAGGAAACGAAACATTCAAAGCATCCCCAAAACGCTTCCGTGGAACTGAAATCGGTTCATTTCAGCTATGATGGAGAAAAAGAAGTATTAAAAGATATTTCACTGACCATTCCTGCAGGACAGACGGTAGCTTTTGTAGGTCCATCCGGCGGTGGAAAAACAACCCTTGCCAACCTGATTTCCCGATTCTTTGATCCCCAGAGCGGAATGGTAAAAATCGGTGGTGTTAATGTGAAAGACATCCCGAAAGAGGAACTCATGAACACGGTGTCTTTCGTATTTCAGAACAGCCGTCTGATCAAGGCATCTATTCTGGAAAATGTGCGTATGGGAAAACCGGAAGCTACCCGTGAGGAAGTTCTGACTGCCCTTCATCACGCGCAATGCGATGATATTCTGGAAAAACTCCCACAGGGTGTGGATACGGTCATCGGTACAAAGGGTGTCTATCTTTCCGGCGGCGAGCAGCAACGAATTGCCATTGCCCGTGTGATGCTGAAAAATGCTCCGATTATCATTCTGGATGAAGCCACTGCCTTTGCTGACCCGGATAACGAAAGCCGCGTACAGGCTGCTTTCTCAAGACTTTCCGAGGGTAAGACAGTGATTATGATTGCCCACAGGCTTTCTACCGTAACAAATGTGGATCAGATTTTTGTCATTTGCGACGGACGGGTTGCCGAGTGCGGAAACAGTCGCGAATTGCTTGCAAAAGACGGTATATTCAGCCGTATGTGGAAAAATTACCAGACTTCCGTGCAATGGAAGGTAACAAAGGAGGTGCAGTAATATGATCAAAAAACTGCAGAAAAAATATGCCCTGTCTGAACAGGGAGCAAAAGACCTGATCAAAGGCTGCCTGGCCTGTGTCCTTCAGAATCTGTCTTTTATGTTTCCGGTGGGACTTTTATATTACCTGGTCAGCGATCTGATGAACGGGGGTGTTCCCGGCGGGAAAATTCCATTTTATGTGGCAGGCTGCGTGGTGTGTATTGGCTTGATTCTGCTGACCACTTTCTTTCAATACAATGCGACCTATTTTGCCACTTACAAAGAAAGCGGTATCCGCCGCATTACCCTGGCAGAACATCTGCGCAAAATCCCCCTTTCCTTTTTCGGGAAAAAGGATTTAGCCGATCTTACCAGTACCATTATGGCGGATTGCACCTTCCTGGAGCAGAGTTTTTCGCATTTTATCCCTGAGCTTGCGGGTTCGATCATTTCTACAGTTCTGATTTCCATTGGTCTGCTCTTTACGGACTGGAGAATGGCACTGGCTGCCTTATGGGTTCTGCCGGTTGCCTTTGCGATTGTGGGATTTTCCGCAAAGATTCAGGAAAATCTGAATCAGAAAGCCATGGATGTAAAGATGGCCTGCGCAGACGGGATACAGGAGTGCATTGAAACGGTTCGTGACCTGAAAGCGAACAATGCGGAGCAGGCATATTTAAAAGGTCTGGAAAAGAAGATCCGTGCCGTGGAGCATCGTTCCATCCTCAATGAATTCGGCCTTGCTGTTTTTGTGGTTTCCGCATCGCTGGTGCTGAAGCTTGGTATTGCAACGGTTGCGCTGGTGGGAGCTGTTTTGCTCATGCAAGGAAGCCTCTCCGTGCTTACATTCTTTATGTTCCTTCTGGTAGTATCCCGTTTATATGACCCTCTGCAGGGCGCACTCCAGAATCTTGCGGCAGTCATCAGTACACGAACCAATATTGCCCGTATGAATGAAATTCTCGATCATCCCATCCAGCAGGGCAGTGATAGGCTTTCCAATCAGGGGTATGATATTGTCTTTGACCATGTCGGGTTTGCCTATAATACCGGAGAAACTGTATTGAAAGATGTCTCCTTTACGGCAAAGCAGGGAGAGGTTACGGCTCTGGTGGGCCCGTCCGGCGGCGGAAAAACAACCGTATCCCGGCTGGCAGCAAGGTTCTGGGATATTAACAGAGGAAAGATTACCGTGGGAGGCATGGATGTATCCCGAATAGACCCGGAAACACTGCTTTCTCTGTATTCCATCGTATTCCAGGATGTTACGCTGTTTGACAATACGATTCTGGAAAATATCCGAATCGGAAACAAAGACGCCACAGATGAACAGGTCATTGCGGCTGCGAAACTTGCCAATGTAGATGAATTTGCAGAAAAATTACCAGATGGATGGCATACCAATATCGGGGAAAATGGCTGTGAACTTTCCGGCGGAGAGCGCCAGCGCATCTCTATTGCCCGTGCATTTCTGAAAAATGCGCCGATCATTCTTTTGGATGAAGCTACTGCTTCCCTGGATGTGGAGAATGAAACTCTGATACAGACAGCCCTTTCCCGTCTGATCGCAGATAAAACCGTTCTGGTTATCGCCCACAGGATGCGTACCGTAGCCGGAGCAGATAAGATCGTTGTCCTTTCTGATGGTACAGTTGCAGAAGAAGGATCACCAAAGGATCTGGAAGAAAAGAATGGTGTATATGCCCATATGGTAAAACTGCAGACAGAAAGCCAGAACTGGAAACTTGCGTGAAGAAGGAAAAGGAGGTAGTGCAATGAAAAGGAACCAATGGAAGCAGGAGAATATCCGCCTTGGCACCCACGGGGAAGACTATGGAAGCTGGATGTCCAATCCTGTCTTTTACATCATTGGCGGAATCGGAGTTTTGGCCGCTGTGCTGGCCGTCCTCTCTTTTTATGTATTTCATGTCGCTGTTCTCGGTGTGCTGTTTGCCATCATCACAATCGCACTTGTGGTTTTGCTGATCTGGATCACATGGATCAGGCGGCAGTATGCCTTTGGCGGTGGCAGAATCATGGAACAGGTTCACCGGGTTGTCCTCTCGCACCTAGACTATGACGGTGAGGGCAAGATTCTGGAAGTAGGTTGCGGCTCCGGAGCGCTGACAATCCGTGCGGCTCTGACATGGCCGAAAGCAAAAGTAATCGGTATTGATTATTGGGGCGCTGTGTACAATTACAGCAAGGCACTCTGCGAGAAAAATGCTGCAAGTGAGGGCGTGGCTTCCCGCTGTGTATTTCAGCACGGTGATGCGAAGCAGCTGGATTTTCCTGATGAGAGCTTTGATGTGGTCATCAGCAACTATGTCTATCACAATGTCATGGGTGCAGATATGCAGAAACTGCTGCTGGAAAGCCTGCGGGTATTGAAAAAAGGCGGCGTCTTTGCACTTAACGATGATATGAAACAAAAGATGTACGGTGACATGGAAGGTTTTGCGCAGAAACTGCGGGATATGGGGTATGAGGAAGTACGACTTGTTGATACCGCACAGGAAGCTTTTGGCGCCCACCGTCGGGCTGCCATGATGATGCTAGGTTCTTCCCGGTTGCTTGTCGGTAGAAAGTAATGTATCAAAACAGGAGGTTTGGCTATGTCCAAGTTAGGAGTCGTGGAGGATACACTGTTCGTCCCTATGCTGGGAAGAATTTATGCTAGTGAGCATTACCCGCAAATTTTATATGATAAAAAAGCATTGGAATTGAAAAAGAAGCTGCCTTCAGACTTGATTAAACAGAATATGCAGAGCCAGTATACCCTTTTGGCCTCTGCTTCCCGGTCTGCTAATATGGATCGGATTATTCGGACTTTTCTGGAACGCAGACCGGACGGTGTGATTGTCCAGTTGGGCTGTGGTCTGGAGACAACCTATCACCGATGTGATAACGGAAAGACACACTGGTATGCCGTGGATCTGCCTCATGTAATCGAATACCGGCGGGGACTTCTTCCCGAACCAGAAAGGGAATTATATATTTCCGGGGATGCCTTTGCAAAGGATTGGATCAAAAAAGTTCGCAATGATGTATTTGATGCTCCTATTCTCGTTACTGCAGGCGGGTTATTTCATTATTTTGAGGAACATAAGGTCATTGCCCTTCTGCGTATGATTGGGCAATTTGGAAATATGGAAGTTGTTTTTGATACGGTGAACAAAAGAGGAATGACCATGATGAAGAAAAAATATATGAAACAGGTCGGCCATGCCGATGCACAAATGTTCTTTTATGTGAATTCAGCGGAAGAACTGGCAGCAAAGATCGGGGGTAATGTGAAGGTGATTGCGGAGGAACCATACTATCGTTACATCCCTAAAAATGGCTTAAAGCTATCCACAAAGGTCAGTATGACAGTTTCTGATCAATTCAAGATGGTAAAGATGATACATCTAAAACTATAGTGGATATACAATATCAGAGAGAGAGAACTTTATCATTTTTTCGGACGCACTGATGAAACACCATCAAAAGCCGCTTTCTATCACCAGCGTGCAAAATTAAAAGATAATGCACTATGGGAACTTTTGCAAATCTTTAACCAGAAGCTTCAACCAACTCTATACAGAAACCGTTATCGTTTGGTTGCTTGTGACGGTTCTGTTGCTGATGAAGTCGATCCGGAACTTCTGGCAAAAGTATTGGCTAATCCAGAGATGTGGGCATTGCTCAATTCACTGGCGAAAACGATGAAGTAATGAAAAATAGTGAAAAAATAGTGTAATTTTAATGAAAAAACAATTCATAAAACGATATAATATATGGATAAAATGAGGATATTTATTGTGTATATGGATATTCTATCTCCATCAGTAAACTAAGTAAAATAAAAATTCTGCTTTACAAACAACAGATAAAGTATTAAAATAAACAAAAAGATATCTTCAGGGCAGGGTGAGATTCCCTACCGGCGGTAAAGCCCGCGAGCCGAGAGGCATGATCCGGTGAGATTCCGGGGCCGACAGTACAGTCTGGATGGAAGAAGATGATAGTACAGTTGATTTTTTGTATGAATGAATGTAGTATCAGAGCTCTGAGATGGTGATCCATTTCAGAGCTTTTTATATAGGAAAATCAGACATTCATTTATCAATCATATGTAACAGATCAATTCCACCCTGCAGATATTTCTGCAGGCTTTTTTTGTATCTGGTACATCGTTTTCGAAATAACTATACCATTCACTTGTCTGTGAATCCGATTGCACATGTTTAAAAGCCTCGGCGTAGCCCAGGCAAAGAACAGGAATAAGAAAGAAGGAATAGAAATGACGGATCAGGAATATATGCTTCGGGCTATTCAACTGGCCAAAAAAGGAGAAGGCTGGACGAATCCCAATCCTATGGTAGGGGCAGTGATCGTAAAAGACGGAAAGATCATCGGGGAAGGCTATCATAAAAAGTATGGAGAACTTCACGCGGAACGTAATGCAATTGCTTCTCTTACAGAATCAGCAGAAGGTGCGGTGATTTATGTCACGTTGGAGCCTTGCTGTCATCATGGTAAAACACCTCCATGTACGGAAGCGATCATTGAACAGAAGATCAGAAAAGTGGTGATCGGTTCCAGAGATCCGAATCCGAAAGTGGCAGGAAAAGGTGTACAGATGTTAAGGGAAGCCGGTGTAACAGTAGTTGAAGATTTTATGAGAGAAGAATGTGATCAGCTGAACCCGGTGTTTTTCCATTATATTACTACGAAGACCCCTTATGTGGTAATGAAGTATGCCATGACACTGGATGGGAAGATCGCAACGAAAACAGGAGCATCAAAATGGATCACCGGAGAATCTGCACGAAAAGAAGTACAGCATATGCGGCATCAGTACATGGGAATCATGGCTGGTATTGGAACTGTGCTTGCAGATGATCCGATGTTAAACGTCCGGGTAGAAGGCTGGAAAAGTCCTGTCAGGATTGTGTGTGACAGTAAGCTCAGGATCCCGCCGGGCAGTCAGATTGTAAAAAGTGCGGAAAAGTACCGGACGATCGTGGCTTATGCAGAACAGAAAAATGCAAAAGAGAAAATAAAAATATTACATACCATGGGAGTTGAAACCATTTACTGTCCCGACGAAAAGAATCAGATAGACCTTAAGAAGCTGATGGCAGATCTTGGAAACAGAGGCATTGACAGCATCCTCCTGGAGGGAGGAGGTACGTTAAATGACAGTGCACTGCGAGCTGGAATTGTAAAGGAAGTACAGGCTTTTGTGGCACCAAAGCTGTTTGGCGGTGTGGCTGGGAAGACACCGGTAGAGGGTATTGGAGTTGAACTGCCGTCTGAAGCAGTGGAACTGAAATATACAGATATCTGTCAGATCGGTGAGGATATCCGGATAAAATGTCAGGTGTGTGATAAAAAACAGGAGGAATCATGTTTACAGGAATCGTAGAAGAGAAAGGAAAAGTCCGTTATATACAGCTGACAGGGGAATCAGGGATCCTGGCAGTGAAAGCCCGGAAAGTCCTGGAAGGGACAAGGATCGGTGACAGTATCGCTGTGAATGGTGTGTGTCTGACAGTTACGTCGATTCAGCCGGACGGATTTACTGCCGATGTGATGGCAGAGACGATCAGAAGAAGCAGTCTTGGCAGCTGCAAGGCCGGAAGCCAGGTAAACCTGGAACGTGCAATGGCTGCAGACGGTAGGTTCGGGGGACACATAGTAAGCGGCCATATTGATGGGACTGGCGTGATACGTTCCATGCTCCGGGAAGAAAATGCCATCTGGGTATCAATTGAGACATCGCCACAGATTTTGCATCTGATCGTGGAAAAAGGATCCGTCTGTATTGATGGGATCAGCCTGACAATTGCAAGGGTTGATGAAGCTGGTTTTCAGGTGTCGGTCATTCCACATACAGGAGAAGAAACCACTCTTTTGGAAAAGGTGCCGGGGGATCTGGTTAATCTGGAAAATGATGTGATCGGAAAATACGTAGAAAAACTGCTTGGCATCAGAAAAAACGAAGAAGAGAAAAAAGAATCCGGAATTACGATGGAGTTTCTTGAAGAATTCGGGTTTTAGAACAGGAGGATATACACTATGTCACAAAATTATCAGTACAACACAATTGAAGAAGCACTTAGGGATCTTAAGGAAGGAAAAATAGTTCTGGTCACAGATGATCCGGACAGAGAAAATGAGGGAGATCTGATATGTGCGGCAGAGTTTGCGACCAGGGAAAATATTAATTTCATGGCGACCTATGCAAAGGGTCTTATCTGTACACCGATGAGTGCAGAAATTGCGGCGAGATTGAACTTTCCGCCGATGGTTGCGGAGAACACGGACAATCACAGTACAGCATTTACCGTGGCAGTAGATCACGCAGATACAACCACAGGTATCTCTGCGGAAGAGCGCTCCTATACTATCATGAAGTGTGTGGATGATCAGTCAAAACCGGAGGATTTCAGAAGACCGGGACATGTGTTTCCGCTTATTTCCAGAAAAGGCGGGGTTTTGGTACGAAATGGCCATACAGAGGCAACAACAGATCTTATGAGACTTGCCGGACTGAAAGAATGCGGCGTGTGCTGTGAAGTTATGAAAGAAGATGGAACTATGATGCGTACATCACAGCTATGGGAAATGGCAAAAGAGCATAACCTTACATTTATTACGATCCGTGATCTGCAGGATTATATAAGAATACATGAAAAGCATGTAAAGGAGGAAGCCGTTGCAAACCTCCCAACGCAGTACGGTGATTTTAAAATGTATGGTTATATCAATGATATTACAGGAGAGCATCATCTGGCACTGGTAAAAGGTGATCTGGGAGATGGTGAGGATGTGCTTTGCCGGGTACATTCGGAGTGTCTGACAGGGGATGCATTCGGATCGCTCAGATGTGACTGTGGCCTGCAGCTGCAGACAGCGATGCGCCAGGTAGAAGCAGAAGGCCGAGGAATTATTCTGTATATGAGACAAGAAGGCCGAGGAATCGGACTGATCAATAAGATCAAAGCATATGCGCTTCAGGAGCAGGGATACGATACTGTGGAGGCTAATGTGAAGTTAGGGTTTGCACCGGATCTCAGAGAGTACTGGGTCGGGGCACAGATACTGTCAGACCTTGGTGTGAAATCATTAAGATTACTGACAAATAATCCGGATAAAGTCTATGGACTTGGCGAATTCGGACTGAAGATCAATGAGAGAGTACCTCTGGAGATTCCGGCACAAAAGTATGACCGGAAGTATATGAAGACGAAGCAGGAAAAGATGGGTCATATTTTTAAAGAAATAAATTTATAAAAAACAGCAAATATCAGGAGGAAGAAAAAATGAGACAGATCAATTTAGTAGAAGGAAAAGTAGTAGCACCGGAGGGAATGAAGGTTGGTATCGTGGCAGCGAGATTCAATGAAATTATTGTGAATAAATTATTGGGAGGGGCAGTCGACGGACTGGTAAGACATGGAGTAGAAGAAGAGAACATTACTGCAGCATGGGTACCGGGAGCATTTGAGATTCCGATTACAGCACAGAAGATGGCACAGTCAGGAAAATATGATGCAATTATCTGCGTTGGAGCTGTCATCCGTGGAGATACTTCACATTATGATCTGGTGTGTAATGAATCTGCCAAGGGAATCGCACAGGTTGAACTTGCAACAGGAATCCCGGTTTTATTCGGAGTGATCACGACTGAAAATATCGAGCAGGCTATTGCGCGTGCAGGAAGCAAAGCGGGAAATAAAGGCTATGATTGTGCATTATCTGCGATTGAGATGGTCAATCTGATGAAGCAGCTCTAAAAGACAGGAAAATAAATGATGACAAAAACGATCATATTCGATTATGATGGAACGATCCATCATACCCTTGGAATCTATGAACCGGCATTTCGTGAAACCTATCAGTGGCTGACAGAACAGAAGGTTACCGAAGAACGGGAGATAGGCTCGGTGGAAATTGCCGGCTGGCTGGGACTTAACAGTAAGGAGATGTGGAATACATTTTTGCCGGAACTGGATCAGAGCTATAAAGAGCAGGCAAGCAGGATGGTAGGAGATCTGATGGTAAGACAGATCAGGAAACATAAGGCAGTGTGGTATCCGGGAGCAGAGGAGATGCTAACAGCTTTGAAGAACCGGGGATATCACCTTGTGATCTTAAGTAACTGTAAAGCTTCATATCGTGAGGCACACTGGAAGGAATTTGGGATGGAACGATGGTTTGATCGTTTTTATGACTGTGAATCATACAGATTCCGTCCAAAGACAGAAATTGTGCAGGAAATCATCCGGGAATATAGTGGCCCTTATCTGGTAGTCGGAGACAGGAGACAGGATCTGGAATGTGCCAGGTCCTGCAAAAGCCCTTTTATAGGATGCCTGTATGGATATGGTGAGAAAGGGGAACTGAATGGGGCTGATTATTATGCAGAACATATAGAGGATATACTGCAGATGGTGATATGATTTTTGCAATATAAAATCTGAAGGAAAAAAGTTAAAAATAAGTACTTCTGTAAAATAAAAGGATATAGAAAATTTGCAACAACTTGTTGCAAATTCTGAGGCGGGGATGATTTTAGGATAGTCATAGTGATAGAGGTAATCCACTTTTCTAACCCCATCTGTACAGTAAAGTTCTCAAGTCCAGTTGTACAAAGCGCTACTGCACGGGGAACCAGATGGAATGCATCTCCACTTCCTAAAAGAACTGCCATAATTCCAAACATGGTAAACTGTCGGTTTCCTTTGCCTTTGCGGATCATTTATAGATTTTACTGTGGAAGATTTTGCATAAAGTGTTTTCCGTGCTTGTGTGTACCATTATCTGATATCAAAGCAGTACAGGGTGATTCCGGCCATGCACAGGTCAATATGATTACGGATGCGTACTCTCAAATTCCGGATGATGACCAAAGGAAAAATGCAGAGCTTTTTAAAGAAGCATTTTATGAGAAAAAGAATCTGAATCCAGAGAGGCGGGCGTTGCTCAATTCGTTGGCGAAAACGATGAAGTAATGAAAAATAGTGAAAAAATAGTGTAATTTTAATGAAAAACAATCCATAAAACGATATAATATATGGATGAAATGAGGATATTTATTGTGTATATGGATATTCTATCTCCATCAAATCTATTGAAATCTCCATCATTTGTTGATAGAATGATGGAAATAAATCTGAAGTGAAGGAGATTCCTATGAGAGACTTTGATTTTATTGTAAGTCCTGAAAAATTGTTAACACCTGAAATTGTTCAGATGGTTAGCAGCATTCATGAACATAAAGGCAAACAGGAATTATTTCTCGAAGCCAATGTAGATGAATTGAAAACACTCTTAGAAGTTGCATTGGTTCAGAGTACGGGAGCATCCAACCGAATCGAAGGTATATTTACAAGCGATAAGCGTTTGGAAGAATTGGTAAGTCAAAAAGCAGAACCCCGCAACCGATCTGAGCAGGAAATTGCTGGTTATCGTGAAGTACTTTCCACAATTTACGAAGGTTATGAATATATCAACCCAAGACCGAACATTATTTTGCAGTTACATCGAGATCTGTACTCCTATTCACAGGGATCTGCTGGTGGAAGTTATAAGAATTCCGATAATGTAATTGCAGAAACAGATGCCGAGGGTCATCAGAAGGCACGTTTTATTCCAGTTCCCGCATTTCAGACTGCTGAAGCGATGGAAGAACTTTGCGCTCGCTTCCTTGAAGCATGGGAAGCTGACCGCATTGATAAACTGGTTTTGATTCCCATGTTCATTCTGGACTTTCTGTGCATTCATCCTTTCAATGATGGTAATGTACCATTGAGATACCAACAACAAATAGCGGCATAACAGCAGCAAACAACTTCATATCACATAAATACAGTTAAATAACATATAGAATTAGGAATACTTGAAAAACGGTATTCCTTTTTTATTTCCAGACGTTCAGAAATGAGCGTCTATTTTTTTACCCAAATGAAAGGAGAATCAAAAAATGAATAAGATATTGAAACGATTGCTTACAGGTGTTCTTACTCTCGCAACCGTCTTTACTGCTCTACCCACAACTGCTGTCCATGCTGCGGAAACACAATACTGGACAGAATCGGAGGAACGTGTCGGCATTGTTGAGAAAGTAATGAATGATGGTTCTATCGGCTCTACATTTAATGAGGGGCATATGACCGTTGAGGGCGAGGACGCTTATTGTATCGACATCAACACAGGCTTTAAGAATGGATATAAGACCAGAAGTGACGCAAGTACACGCATGACTGCTGACCAGATAGAGGACGTTGCTTTATCTCTTGAATACGTCAAACAGTACACGAAAAGCCATACAGGATTGAGCAGCCAGCACGCCTACCTTTTAAGACAGCTTGTAGTCTGGCAGAGATTGAGCGTCCATCTTGGGTGGAGCTGTGACAATGTACGAGCTTCCTATGATGAAATCTCAAAATCCGTGCAAGATGAAGTATTCGCCGGAGCGAAAGCCTTTGTAAGAGAAAATAAAGGACGCTATGACTGTTACGGTTATATCTACACTGGTGAGGGGCAGGATTTAGGACAGTTCTTCGCAGAGCTGGCTGTCGGCAATGGCAAGATTCAGAAATCTTCCAGTAATACCACAGTCACAAACGGGAATGACTGCTATTCTCTCTCTGGTGCGACTTATGGTGTCTATTCTGATAAAGGCTGCACGAAATCTGTTGCCATACTTACGACAAATGCCAATGGTAATACGGACACTGTGGAATTAAGAGCTGCGACATACTATGTGAAAGAAACGAAAGCTCCAAAGGGATTCCAGTTAGATAAGAACGTCTATACTATGACGGTCAAGGTTAATGAAACTACGACTTTAAAAGTCAGCGACAAACCAAAAGTCACTGACACTTTGGTTGAGCTTTTCAAGATTGATATGGAAATTTCCAAAGCTACGCCACAGGGTAACGCTTCTTTAGAGGGTGCGGAGTTCGTCTGGAAGTATTATGACGGTTACTATACAAAAGACAATCTTCCATCAGAACCAACACGCACATGGACGACAAAGACAATCGCTGAAAAAGACAGCAACAATGAAGTCCATTACATCACAAGATTAGCCGATTCCTACAAGGTATTGGGTGACAGCTTCTATACACAGAATGGTACTATCTGCTTGCCGCTTGGTACTATCACTGTAGAAGAAAAGACAGCTCCAAACGGTTACTTATTGGAGGGTGCTTATATGCAGGCTGCCGGAAGTTCTGAACAGATAAAAGGTGTCTATGTGGCACAGATTACAGAAGATGGTGAGCTTGCAGCGTTAAGCGGCAGCAACCAGTATTCCGTATTAGACAAGGTTATCCGTGGCGGTGTCAAAATCCAGAAACGTGACCTTGAAACCAAAGATACAAAAGCACAAGGCGGTGCGACTTTGAAAGATACTGCCTTTGAAATCATTTCCTTAAATGATAACGCTGTCTTGGTAAATGGCAAGTTATACAACAAGAATGAAGTCGTCAAAACAATCCATACTGGCGTTGACGGTATCGCTACAACTGCCGCCGATACATTACCATACGGAAAATACCATATTGAGGAAAGCAACGCCCCAGAGGGATATTTGACGGACGGTGCAAAACCGATTGAATTTGAAATCACAGAAGATGGAAAAATCGTGGATTTAACAGATGAAGCACATTCCATCTACAACCAGATTAAGCGTGGAGATATTGAGGGTGTAAAAATCGGTGCTGGCACTCACAAGCGACTTGCGAATGTTCCCTTTAGGATCACAGGCAAGACGACTGGTGAGAGCCATATCATTGTGACAGACGCAAATGGTCAGCTTTCCACTTCCTCTGATTGGGTATCTCATAAGCAGAATACCAACGCCGGAAAGACCAGTGAGGACGGTATCTGGTTCGGTACTTCCACACCAGACGACAGCAAAGGTGCATTGCTCTATGATACTTACACAATCGAAGAATTACGCTGCGATTCCAACAAGGGAATGACGCTAATTCCGGCATTTGATGTAGTGGTGTCAAGAAATAAAGTAGTCGTGGATTTAGGTACGCTTACAGATGAATACGAGCCAGAAATCACTATCCATACGACTGCCACAGATAAGGTGACAGGTGAAAAATCAATCGTTGCTGGAAAGAACGTGACTATCGTTGATACTGTGACTTTAGATGGTTTGACAAAAGGCACAAAATATCAGTTGAAAGGCTGGCAAATGGTGAAGTCTGAAAACGCACAGCTTTTGATTGACGGTCAACCTGTGGAAAGTAATTACACATTCACTGCGAAAAAATCAGAAATGGAAGTTGAGGTTTCCTATACGTTCAATGCTTCTGCTCTTGGCGGAAAAGACCTTGTGACATTCGAGGAATTGTACGACTTATCCAATCCAGACGAGCCTATCAAAGTGGCAGAACACAAGGACATTGAGGATGAGGGGCAGACCGTGACTATCGAAGAACGAGTGATTGAAATTCATACCAACGCTGTCGACAAAGCCACAGGTGAAAAGATGATTGTTGCTGGTAAAGAGGTAACTGTCATTGATACGGTCACTTTAGATGGCTTGGAAAAAGGTACAACCTATCAGCTCAAAGGCTGGCAGATGGTGAAGTCTGAAAACGCACAGCTTTTGATTGGCGGTGAACCTGTAGAAAGTGACTATACCTTTACTGCAAAAGATTCTAGCATGGAAGTCCAGATTGCCTTTACATTCAATGCCAGTGAGCTTGCAGGAAAAGACCTAGTAACATTCGAGGAATTATACGATTTATCCAATCCAGACGAGCCTACAAAGGTGGCAGAACACAAGGACATTGAGGACGAAGGGCAAACAGTGACGATTACGGAACGTATCATCACTATGCACACAATCGCTACCGATAAGGCAACAGGTGAAAAGACGATTGAAGTAGACGACAAAGTAACTATCGTTGATACGGTCACTTTAGACGGTTTGGAAAAAGGCGTGAAATACACTCTTAAAGGTTGGGAAATGGTGAAGTCTGAAAATGCTGAACTTCTGGCGAATGGTAAACGTGTGGAAAATGACCTTACTTTTACCGCTACTGACACGAAGATGGAAGTTCAGATTGAATTTACATTCAATGCCAGTGAGCTTGCAGGTAAGGAGCTTGTTACTTTTGAAGAATTATATGACGTAACCAATCCAGACGAGCCTATCAAAGTGGCTGAACATAAGGACATCAAAGATGAGGGGCAGACTGTAACAATCAAAGAGAAACCAGAATCCCCTACCACACCAGATGAACCTAGCACACCAACTAAGGCAAGCACATCACCAAAGACAGGTGACAATACGCCATTTGCCGCATTATTCGCCATGATGGGGATTTCCGCTGCTGGTCTTATCTTTGCATGTTATAAGAGATTCCGCAGAGTAAAAAAGTCTAAATAATACGGGAGGTATCAGCTTATGAAAGCAACGCCCCGTTCACCGCCCATCATAAAAAAGTCAGTCTGTGGCTGACACTATATCTAACTTCTGCTTGATTACGATTTATCTTTCTGAATGGGGATTGTCAAGGGTGCTTTTAGCACAACGCTTGCCCTTGATAATTCACAGGCAGACAGATATTATCTCGACAGCAGAATGACACTAAATAACAAATCAATCAAAATCAGAAAGAAAAGAGGTAAACAATTTATGGAATTAAAACACGTTATCCCAAACATGGAAAAGACATTCGGGAATTTGGAGTTTGCAGGTGAGAATAAGGTGGAACAGCGTAGGATCAACGGACGTATGACGGTCGTTTCCCGTAGCTTCAACCTTTATTCGGATGTACAGAGGGCAGATGATATTATCGTGGTGCTGCCCGCTTCTGCTGGTGAGAAGAACTTTGAATCAGAGGAAAAAGTGAAACTTATCAATCCTAAAATCACCGCAGAGGGTTATAAAATCGGCACAAGAGGATTCACGAACTATATCCTGTCAGCAGACGATATGGTGAAAGCATAAGGAGGTACAGAGATTATGAGATTAGCAAACGGAATCATTATAGACAAGGAAAAGACTTTCGGAGTATTGAAATTCTCTGCATTAAGACGAGAGGTACATATTCAAAATGAGGACGGTACGGTTTCTGAAGAAATTAAAGAACGTACCTACGATTTGAAGTGTAAGGAGCAAGGACGCATGATTCAGGTGAGTATTCCGGCTTCTGTTCCGTTAAAGGAATTTGACTACAACACAGAGGTGGAAATCATCAATCCTGTAGCTGATACGGTGGCAACCGCTACATTTCAAGGTGCAGACGTTGACTGGTATATCAAAGCAGATGATATTGTCTTGAAGAATAAGAACGGTCAGCCAGCCGGAAATAACCACGCTCCCAACAATCCGCAGCAGCCACAGCATAAAAAATAAGGAAAGGATTTAGCCTATGCCACAATTCAATAAACGTGGGAATCGTATCAGAGCCAGTGACAAATCGCTGGTTTTTCGTTTCTCGTCTGGTTCGTTGCTCCTGCTGTTCCTTGCGGTGGTTATGCTGCTGAACCTAAAAACAATCATCACTACGGACTGGAAAGTAATCTCGCTTTTTCAAGATGGCAGTGTCCATCTGACGGTCACACCATATAGGATAATGACTATCGTTTTGGCAGCTTTGGTCTGTGTACTGGCTACCCTTTTCTATCGCAGATTCCAGTATGACAGAGTGAAACAGCTCTTTCACCGTCAAAAGCTGGCTCGTATGCTGTTGGAAAATGGCTGGTATGAATCGGAATCCACACAGGATAGCGGATTCTTCAAGGACTTGCCAGCTACTACTAAAAAAGAGAAAATCACCTATTTTCCAAAACTGTATTACCATATGGAGCATGGACTTTTATATATCCGTACGGAAATTACATTAGGGAAATATCAAGACCAGCTTTTACACTTGGAAAAGAAGCTGGAAACAGGCTTATACTGTGAGCTGGTTTCCAAAGAATTGAAAGACAGCTATGTGGAATATGTGCTGCTCTATGATACGATTGCGAACAGAATCACTATCAATGAGGTACAGGCTGAACATGGCAGCTTGCGTCTGATGAAAAATGTCTGGTGGGAGTATGACAAGCTCCCACATATGCTAATTGCTGGCGGCACTGGTGGTGGTAAAACCTACTTTATCCTTACTATCATTGAAGCTCTGCTCCGCAGCAATGCGGTCATGTATATTTTAGACCCAAAGAACGCCGACCTTGCGGATTTGTCCGTTGTCATGCCGGAAGTCTGGTACAAGAAAGACGATATAACCGCCTGTATTGACAGGTTCTATGACGGTATGATGGCAAGAAGTGAAGCAATGAAGCTCATGGAGAATTACAGGACAGGTGAAAACTATGCCTATTTAGGACTATCGCCCCACTTCCTTATTTTTGATGAATATGTGGCGTTCATGGAAATGCTCACCACAAAGGAAAATGCTGCTGTCCTTAACAAGCTGAAACAGATAGTCATGCTCGGACGACAGGCAGGATATTTTCTCATTCTCGCCTGTCAGCGTCCAGACGCAAAGTATCTCGGTGATGGAATCCGTGACCAGTTCAATTTCCGTGTGGCTCTTGGGCGTATGTCGGAGCTTGGGTACAGTATGATGTTCGGTGAAGTAGACAAGGACTTTTTCTTGAAGCAGATTAAAGGGCGTGGCTATGTTGATACGGGAAACAGTGTCATATCCGAGTTTTACACTCCCCTTGTACCCAAAGGACATGACTTTTTAAAAGAGATAGGAAGATTGTCACAAAACAGGCAGGACGGACAGGCGGCGTGCGAAGCGAAAGACGCAGGTACGGACTAGCCTGTGTTGGGGTGGCGTAAGCCGCCCCAACCATCTGCCCCCATTATCTAACAGGGGGGCACAAATTATCTGGAAACAGTCAATTACATATCAAAAAGTCCTTGAAAACAGAGGACTTTTCAAACATTCAAAGAAGTGTGACAAAATCGGTAACTGTCACATTTCTTTTTCGATTGGAGGGATTGAAACTGAATGATACCGATTGGATAAACGATTTTAAGGAAAAACGGACGCAGTACGGCGTTTCCCAGAATCGTCTTGCGGTCATGGCTGGTATCAGTCGTGAGTATGTCAGCAGGATTGAATCTGGAAAAGTAGCCTTGACAGAAGAAATCAAGGGGAAATTCACGGACGCTCTGGAAAAGCTGAATCCAGAGAATCCGTTGGAAATGGTCTTGGATTACGTCAGAATCCGATTCCCCACACAGGACGTTCGGCACGTTGTTGAAGATATTCTGCAATTAAAGCTGGATGTAATGATACATGAGGACTACGGATTCTACTCCTATGCGGAACATTATGTGCTTGGTGATGTGTTCGTGCTGACATCACCCGATAAAGAGAAAGGCACACTGCTGGAGCTGAAAGGCAAAGGCTGTCGACAGATGGAAAGTTATCTGCTGGCACAGCATAGGAGCTGGTATGACTTTCTCATGGACGCTCTGGTGGAAGGAGGTGTGATGAAACGTCTTGACCTTGCCATCAACGATATGGCAGGAATCTTGGATATTCCAGAGCTGACAGAGAAATGCAACCGTGAAGAATGTATTTCCGTATTCCGCAGCTTCAAGAGCTACCGCAGCGGTGAGCTGGTGAGAAGCAATGAACAGGACAGATACGGAATGGGAAATACGCTTTATATCGGTTCGCTCAAATCAGAGGTTTATTTCTGTATCTATGAAAAGGACTATGAGCAGTATGTGAAATACGATATACCCATTGAAGATACGAAAATCAAGAACCGTTTTGAAATTCGGCTGAAAAATGAGCGAGCCTATTATGCGGTGCGTGACCTGCTGACCTATCATGACGCAGAGCGTACCGCTTTTGACATTATCAACCGTTATATGCGGTTCGCTGACAAGGAGGTGGAGAAAAGACGCAGCGAATGGCAGACCAATGAGAAATGGGCGTACTTTATCGGCTCTGATCGTGGGCGTTTGAAACTGACGACCAAACCAGAGCCTTATACGCTCACTCGGACGCTCAACTGGATAAGCAGACAGGTAGCTCCCACTTGGAAAGTCTTACAGAAGATTGACAGTACCAACGGTACGACTTATCTCAAAGACATTTTAGACCATGCGAAGCTCACGGAGCGTCACAAAAAGCTGATTGAACAGCAGACAACTTCCACAGAGGAAATGATTACAGAAACGGAGGAATGACAACATGAAGCATATCTTATTTGATTTATTCCTGTTCTCACTTGGAGCAGCCGCAGAAAGAGAAATTGAAATGATGGAAAGGAGCAGAAAATAATGAATTTCGGACAGAACTTATACAACTGGTTTTTATCTAACGCACAGAGTTTGGTACTCATGGCGATTGCGGTTATCGGCGTATATCTCGGATTCAAGCGTGAGTTTTCTAAACTGATTGGATTCTTGGTGATTGCCTTAATCGCTGTCGGCTTGGTATTCAATTCTTCTGGCGTAAAAGACGTACTGTTGCAGTTATTCAATAAGATTATCGGGGCGTAAATTGTATTTCTTGTGTAAAAGTAGTATAATTTAAGCAGAATTTGAAAGGAGTGTTTTGTGTGAAAGAAAGTACAAAAGCCTATTTAGTAGATATTTATAACAGTATTCCTAAAAAAACAAAGGCTACTTGCTTAAAATTTTACTATCAATATCACAATGTTAATGTCAATGTATATTTTGACGCATTTGATAATCAAAGTGTAGTATTGAGCATTGTTCTTTCCGCTAAAAAGAAATATTATTATACGCCTTTAAATATTTTGAATACTGGTATGATAACAGAGTATTTGAGTGAAATTCCTCCTCAAATACTTGAAAAGATTTTAGTTGACAATCATTTAGATGATTTCTATGAAAATATGGAAAAACATCTTTTAGAGGATAAACCACATTTTAATTACTATAATGAGGACACATACTTTGTCAACACTATAAAATATGCTAAAAGTAAATTGGATTTACCTTTCTGGTGGTATCTTCGTAAAGTACCTATGTCGGATGATACTCTATATAAATTAAATGCTAGAGCAGATATTACATTTGATATATTAAGAAAAATACAGCAAGAAGGATATACTTTAGTCAGAACACCAGACCCAGAAAAGCGAAAAGAACTTACTTTAATTTTGAAACAAATAGGAATCAAATTATCATAGACAAAGAGCAGTTAATTCTTTTGAGTTAGCTGCTTTTTCTATGCAAATTTTAAGATTGGAGGACAACATGAAAACAGATATATTTGAGGATATGAAAGAGCGTGTCGGCTGTGAAAATATTTCCGACCTTCCCTACCGCAAACGTATGGTGTGGGAAATCATCAAGCAGCACTCACCACTTGATTATCCAAAAGAACAGTTAGAAAAGTTTTCTCATTATGTATTCGGTGTAGATTATGCTGTTATAATGGGAATACTGGATATGATGAAAGGAAGTGACAGACCATGCAGGAAATGCGAATCTACCTGTTAAACAATACAAAACCGTATCGTGAGGGTGACGAAGAATATTCCGGTGCTTGGTTCAACTGCCCTGTGGACTTTGAGGAAGTCCGAGAAAAAATCGGCGTAGAACATGAAGAACAGATTGAGATTGCAGACTATGAGCTGCCCTTTGACTTACACAGTGATATGCCACTTTGGGAAATCAACGCCAACTGCCGCATGGTGCTGGAATTGGAGGGTACGCCTATCGGCAATGAAATGAAAGCCATTCAGCAGAAATGGTTTTCCAGCTTCGAGGAATTTATCGACCACAAGGACGAGATACGCTACTATGATGTGGGTGACGGTGCAGCTCTGGCAGAATACCTTATCCGTGAAGAATATGTTTTTGGTGAGATTCCTCACGAACTATTGAAACATATCGACTATCACTCCTATGGTAGTGAGCTGGAAATGGACGACAGATACTTATTTACCACAAGCGGCGTATTCCGCTATCAGTAAAGGGGTGATGTGGTATCGAAGAAATGCGAATCTATATCGCCAATCTTGGGAAATACAACGAGGGTGAGCTTGTGGGTGCGTGGTTTACGCCGCCCGTTGATTATGACGAGATGGCAGAACGTATCGGCTTGAATGACAGATACGAAGAATACGCAATCCATGATTATGAGCTACCCTTTGAGATTGACGAGTACACACCCATTGAGGAAGTCAACCGCCTGTGTGAAATGGTGGAGGACTTACCAGAAGACATACAGGACGAATTATCGGAACTGCTAGGCTATTACAGCAGCTTGGAAGATTTGTGCGAACATGCAGACGATATTATCCATTATCCCGATTGTGACGATATGACAGACGTTGCCTATTACTTCATAGATGAATGTCAAAGTCTGGGTGAGATACCAGACAGAATCCGCAGTTACATAGACTATGAAGCCTACGGGCGTGACCTTGATTTAGAGGGGCGTTTTGTCGTCACTAATCATGGCGTGTTTGAATGTCCGTATTAACAATTACAACTGAATTTTTTTATCTGCCAGTGAAATGACACTGGTTATTTTTTTGCAGCAGCCTTGAAACATAGGCTGCTGTTTCCATTTTAGAACAGAAAGGAGCTGTGAAAATTGAAGAAAATCAAAAGCTATACAAGCATATGGAGCGTGGAAAAAGTCATTTATGCAATCAACGATTTTCAACTCCCGTTCCCGCTCACATTCAGTCAGATGGCTTGGTTCGTGGTGTCGCTGTTTGTGGTGATTCTCTTTGGGGAGCTACCGCCCTTTAACATGATTGACGGTGCATTTCTCAAATACTTTGGAATCCCTGTGGCGTTCACTTGGTTTGTATCGCAAAAGACCTTTGACGGAAAAAAGCCTTTTGGATTCCTAAAATCCTGTGTGAGCTTTTTCCTCCGACCAAAAGTGACCTATGCAGGAAAAGCTATCAAACTGAAAAATCAGAAATTCAATACAAGCGTGACCGCAGTTAGGAGTGTGATGTATGTTCCCGATTAAGTACATAGAAAACAATCTGGTGTTCAACCATGACGGTGAGTGCTTTGCCTACTATGAGCTGACACCTTACAATTATTCGTTCCTGTCACCAGAAGAAAAATACATGGTGCATGACAACTTCCGTCAGCTTATCGCCCAGAACCGTGACGGAAAAATCCATGCCCTACAGATTGCCACAGAGGACAGCCTGCGTGCAGTACAGGAGCGTTCCAAAAAGGGAATCACAGGCAGATTAAAAGAGATTGCCTGTAAAAAGGTAGATGAACAGACAGAAGCGTTGGTTGAAATGATTGGTGAAAATCAGATTGACTACCGCTTTTTTCTTGGCTTCAAGCTGCTGGTAAATGAGGAAGAAATCAGCTTCAAGGGTATGCGAAAATCAGCAGCTATGACCTTTGCGGATTTTATCTATGAAGTCAATCACAAGCTGATGGGTGACTTCGTTTCCATGAGTAATGATGAAATCAACCGTTTCCTAAAGATGGAAAAACTCTTGGAAAGCAAAATCTCACGTCGCTTTCAGTTCCGCAGACTAGATAAGAACGACTTCGGCTACCTCTTGGAACATATCTACGGGAATACCGGCGTTGCCTACAGTGATTACAGTTATGACCTCCCGATAAAAAAGTCAAAGCGTGAAACACTGGTGAAGCGATATGACCTTATCCGTCCGACACGCTGCATGATTGAAGAAAACCAGCGATACCTAAAGATTGAGCGTGAAGATCAGACAACTTTTGTTGCCTACTTCACGATTAACAATATCGTGGGTGAGCTGGATTTTCCGTCAAGCGAGATATTTTATTATCAGCAACAGCAATTCACGTTCCCCGTTTCCACTTCTATGAATGTTGAAATCGTTACCAACAAAAAGGCTCTGACGACTGTTAGGAACAAAAAGAAAGAGCTGAAAGACTTG
This sequence comes from Ruminococcus sp. RTP21484sp1_RTP21281st1_A8_RTP21281_210402, assembly GCF_040914025.1. Taxonomy (NCBI): domain Bacteria; kingdom Bacillati; phylum Bacillota; class Clostridia; order Eubacteriales; family Oscillospiraceae; genus Ruminococcus; species Ruminococcus sp. RTP21484sp1_RTP21281st1_A8_RTP21281_210402. Next base: position 18,394 of record NZ_JBCPGE010000009.1, on the reverse strand, counting down.
GATAATCATGCTTGGGAATCCAACAACGAAACGGGAAGTAACGTCATGGACGCTCTGGATTCGGTGAATGAACTGGAAACAAATTTAGACCAGTCCAAAGAATCCATGTATAAATTATCCTACGTTATCCGTGTGGCGGCTGATACTCTGGAAGAATTGAAACGCCGCTGTGATGAAGTCAAAGATTTCTATGATGATTTGAATGTCAAGCTGGTTCGCCCATTCGGTGATATGTTGGGGTTGCATGGTGAGTTTATCCCGTCCAGCAAAAGATATATCAATGATTATATCCAATACGTCACTTCGGACTTTCTCGCCGGACTTGGCTTCGGTGCAACACAGCAGCTTGGGGAAACGGACGGTATCTATATCGGCTATAACCTTGATACAGGAAAGAACGTCTATCTAAAACCTAGCCTTGCAGCACAGGGCGTAAAAGGTTCTGTGACAAATGCTCTTGCGGCTGCTTTTCTCGGTTCGCTCGGTGGTGGGAAGTCTTTCTGTAACAACCTTATCATCTATTATGCGGTGCTGTTTGGAGGAAAAGCGGTCATTGTAGACCCAAAATCAGAGCGTGGCAACTGGCAGGAAACGCTACCCGACATTGCACAGGAAATCAAGATAGTTAATCTCACCAGTGAGGACAAAAACAGAGGACTTCTTGACCCGTATGTGATTATGAAGCGAACAAAGGACGCTGAAAGTCTGGCAATCGACATTCTGACATTCCTTACAGGTATTTCGTCCCGTGACGGTGAGAAGTTCCCTGTATTAAGGCGTGCAATCCGTTCCGTGACACAGAGCAAAAAACGAGGACTGCTCCGTGTCATTGATAAATTAAGGAAAGACGGTTCTCCTGTGGCAGAAAATATCGCAGACCATATCGAGAGCATGACCGATTATGACTTTGCACACCTTTTATTCTCGGACGGTGATGTGGAGCAGTCCATCAGTTTAGACAGGCAGCTCAACATCATACAGGTGGCAGACCTTGTGTTGCCGGATAAGGACACGAAGTTTGAAGAATACACCACAATGGAATTATTGTCCGTGGCTATGCTGATTGTCATTAGTACCTTTGCCCTTGATTTTATTCATTCCGACAGGAGCATTTTTAAGATGGTGGACTTGGACGAGGCGTGGACGTTCCTACAGGTGGCACAGGGGAAAGCATTGTCTAACAAGCTGATTCGTGCTGGACGCTCCATGAACGCTGCTGTTTACTTTGTTACACAAAACTCTGGTGATGTGGACGATGAAAAGATGAAGAACAATATCGGCTTAAAGTTTGCGTTCCGTTCTACAGACATAAAGGAAATCAAGAATACTCTTGAATTTTTCGGTGTGGATAAGGAGGACGAGGGCAACCAGAAACGACTTAGGGATTTGGAAAACGGACAATGCCTGTTTCAAGATTTGTATGGGCGTGTGGGCGTTATCCAGATTCACCCTGTATTCTCTGACCTGTTCCATGCCTTTGATACCAGACCGCCAGTGCAGACGGAAGAAATGAGGTGAAGCCTATGGACAAGAGAAAAATAGTCCGTTATCTGCTTATCACGCTTTCGGTGATTCTCGGTGTGCTGGTATTTTTATCTATCACGGGTACGGTAGCTCATGCGGCTGGTCTGGTAGACAATACGGTGAGTGACGCTAACACCTATTCCAAATATCCGCTGGAAAACTACCAGCTTGATTTCTATGTGGATTCAAGTTGGGATTGGCTGCCGTGGAACTGGCTTGACGGTATCGGCAAAAGTATTCAGTACGGACTATATGCCATCACAAACTTTGTCTGGACGGTGAGCTTATACATTTCCAATGCGACAGGTTATGTGGTACAGGAAGCCTACAAGCTGGACTTTATCTCTGATACTGCAAGTTCTATCGGAAAGAACATTCAGACATTAGCTGGTGTGACTTCCAATGGCTTTTCCAGTGAGGGATTTTATGTAGGATTCCTGCTTATCCTCATTCTGGTAATGGGAATCTATGTGGCATACACAGGACTGTTAAAAAGAGAAACCACAAAAGCCATTCATGCGGTTATCAACTTTCTTGTGGTATTTATCCTGTCAGCGTCCTTTATTGCCTATGCCCCAAACTATATCAGCAAAATCAATGACTTTTCCGCAGATATAAGCAGCTCGGCATTATCGCTCGGTACAAAAATCGTGCTGCCCGATTCCAACAGCAAAGGAAAAGACAGCGTAGATTTAATAAGAGACAGCCTGTTTTCCATACAGGTGAAACAACCGTGGCTGCTTTTACAGTACGGGGAATCGGATATAGAAACGCTCGGCTCTGACCGTGTGGAAAGCCTGTTATCGGCAAACCCAGACACAGACGACAGAGAGGATGTTGTGATTGAAGAAATCGAAGATAAGGACAACGCTTATTTGAGCGTCACAAAGACCATGACCCGTTTAGGTATGGTGGTGTTCCTGTTTATCTTCAATATCGGAATCTCGGCGTTTGTTTTTCTGCTTACGGGCATGATGATTTTCTCGCAGGTGTTATTTATCATCTACGCCATGTTTCTGCCGATTAGTTTTGTTTTGTCCATGATACCGACCTATGAAGGCATGGCAAAAAAGGCTCTTACGAAGCTGTTCAATACCGTTATGATGAGAGCTGGAATCACACTGATTATTACCACAGCGTTTAGTATCTCGACTATGTTTTACTCCATTTCCTCCGGCTATCCGTTTTTCATGGTGGCATTTCTACAGATAGTCACCTTTGCCGGAATCTATTTTAAATTAGGTGACTTGATGACAATGTTCAGCCTGCAATCCTCCGATACACAGCAAGTCAGCAGACGAATCATGCGACACCCGTATATGTTCCTCAACCGCAGGGCAAGACGCTTGGAGCGTAAAATCGGTAGGACAATGGCGGCTGGTGCTGCTGGTGGTGTAGCTGGTGCTGCGGCGGCTTCTGCTTCTACAAAAAAGGCAGACAATACCAAACAGACAGGTAATACGCATACCAGAGCAAATCACAATACTTCTGCTTCTTCCAGTGGAGGTAACAGCAAGCCGCCAGCTCTGCCGGATTCCAAATCACAGAAGCCGTTTGCATTGCCGGATAAGAAAAGTCAGACGGATTCCTCACAGACCGTACATAGTTCACAAAGCAATACACAGGAATCACAGTCTACCTCAAAGCGTGGAATTGTGGATAAAAAATCGGTATCGAAACAGCCGCAGTCAGACAAAAAGAATCCGCAGCGTCCGATTGTGGATAAGGAGCGACAAAGCAACGGATCAGCGACAAAGAGAGCTGCCCCGGTGCATGAGCGACCAGCCACAACGCCTGTTCCTGTAAAATCGGATTCACAGGCGGCAGCTTTAAAGCCGGAGCAGAATGTCAAAGAGCGTCCTGTCACAGTGACAAAGGAGCAGCCGCAATCAAGCAAGAGTAAAGAGCCTGTGACAAAATCACAGGAGAATGTAAGAACACAGGTTGTCAGAGAATCCCGTCCGGCAGATAAACAGGCTTCATCAGCAGTAAATAAACATTCACAAGCTACCACAGATATTTCAAGGCAAACGGTACAACGTCAGAAGCAGACAAAGACGGTTCAGAAAAAGACCACAAATCAATCAACAATGAAGAAATCTACAAGTAAGAAAGGCGGCAAGAAATGAAGTTAAGGCATTTTGCTGTGTTCGGTGGGATTTTCACAGTGATTATCTGTCTGCTTCTGTTTCTGTTTATCGTGACCTCAGATGATGAAGAAAGTGGTTCTTCCAGTCTTGATTTTTCTGGACTGAACCTATCAGCGGAAGTATTGAAACATCAGTCTACGGTAGAAAAGTATGCAAAGGAATACAGAATCTCTGACTATGTGAACTATCTGCTTGCGATTATGCAGGTGGAATCCGGCGGCACTGGCACGACAGACGTTATGCAAGCCAGTGAATCTTTAGGATTACCGCTTAACTCCCTATCCGTGGAGGATTCCATCAAACAGGGGTGTAAATACTTCTCGGAGCTTTTGAAATCCGCAGAAGCAAAAGACTGTGACATCAACACAGTGGTACAGTCCTATAACTATGGTGGCGGCTTCATTGATTATGTATCAAAACACGGAAAGAAGTACACCTTTGAGCTGGCGGTCAGCTTCGCAAAAGGTAAATCCGGCGGTGTCAAAGTCACCTATAAGAATGACATTTCCATAAAAGAAAATGGCGGCTGGCGTTACAAGTACGGGAATATGTTCTATGTGAAATTAGTCAGTCAGTATTTGGCTGTGCCTAGTCTCAGTGACGCTACCGCACAGGCAATCTTCAATGAAGCGTTGAAGTATCAAGGCTGGAAATATGTGTATGGCGGCAGCAATCCCAACACTAGCTTTGACTGTTCTGGTCTTACGTCTTGGTGCTATGGAAAAGCTGGTATCAGCTTACCTCGTACCGCACAGGCACAGTATGACGCTGCACAGCACATACCGCTGTCACAGGCAAAGGCTGGTGACTTGGTGTTCTTCCATTCAACCTATAACGCTGGAACATACGTCACTCATGTAGGAATCTATGCTGGAAACAACAGAATGTATCATGCTGGCGACCCTATCGGATATGCAGATTTAACAAGCTCGTACTGGCAGCAACACTTGATTGGTGCCGGACGGGTGAAAACCAATTAGAAAGGAATGGTGCTATGCTATTTAAGAAAAAGGATAAGGAATCAAAACCAAAAAAGGAAAAGAAAGTGCCTGTGATGAAAGTTGGCACGCATAAAAAAACCGTGATTGCCTTATGGCTGGTGTTGATTGCCAGTATCAGCTTTGGGGTGTATAAGAATTTCACCGCCATTGATATGCACACGGTACATGAGAAAGAAGTCATTGAGCAGCGTATTGTTGATACCAACAAGATAGAGAATTTCGTCAAGGCATTTGCGAAGTCCTACTATTCTTGGAGCAACACGCAGGAATCCATTGAGAAAAGAACCACAGCCATTAACCAGTACCTTACAAAGAGCTTGCAGGATTTGAATGTTGATACTGTCTGTATGGACATACCTACAAGCTCTACGGTAACGGACGTTAAGATTTGGGAGGTTGAAGCGACTGGAACGGACGACTTTACCGTTGTCTACTCGGTAGATCAAACGGTAACAGAGGGAGAGACTTCTATCGGTTACACTTCCGCTTACATGGTGGTAGTTCATGTAGATGGTGACGGAAATCTGGTTATTACACAGAATCCGACCATCAGCAGCATACCAACAAAATCCGGCTATGAACCAAAAGTCAAGGAATCGGACGGAACGGTGGACGCTGCCACTACAGAGGAAGTGACAGAGTTTTTGGAAACATTCTTTAAGCTGTACCCTACCGCAACGGAAAAAGAGCTTGCCTACTATGTATCGGGGAATGTGCTTGAACCTGTCAACTGTGACTATATGTTCTCGGAGCTGGTAAATCCTATCTTTATACAAGATGGAGAACAAGTGAAAGTATCGGTATCGGTAAAGTATCTCGACCAGAGGACAAAAGCAACGCAAATTTCACAGTTTGACTTAACGCTGGAAAAAGATAGTAACTGGAAGATTGTAAAATAACATGAAGAAAAGCGTGCATTTTCACATAAATCGGATTTGCACGCTTATGTTTTTATTGTTTTGGGATAAAAAATACAGTATGATAATAGTTAGATGTTGCTAATCGACATATGGAGGTACATAATGTGAGTTCTACATTTAATAAAGACTGGTACAGTGATAAGGCAAAAATTATCAAGCAAGATGAAAATTTTATGATTATAGATTATGGGTGTCAAGGGAAAGGAATTGTTACAAGTTACACGCTTTTTGATGGTATTCAACTCTCTTTTTTGGACTTTGATACAGACATAAGTATGCCTTCTCAAAAATTCAATCCTAATATTATTTCAATTACACATTGTCGCTCTGGACGCTATGAATGTGAGTATGCCAATCATACAGTTTCGTATTTACCAGAGGGATATTTTAGTGTGACTGGAACACAACATTTACCAGTTTCTTTCTCGTTTCCATTAAAAAAATATTATGGACTTAGCCTTGTGATTGATAAACAATCCTTATCAGAAGAAATCAAAAAAATGATGGAAACTATTCCGCTTAACCTTGATAAAATTGGTTCAACATTAGGGATTGAGAATAATGGATATTTAAGTTCCACTCCACCTAAATTACATCATTTATTTTCTGAATTATATGAAGCACTTAACATAGAACAATTAGGATATTTCAAAATTAAAGCAATTGAATTACTTTACCATATAGACCAGCTAACTAAAAATCATGGCTGTGATTTCAAATATTATGATAAACGTCAGATTCAAGCTACTAAAGAAATTCAAACATATATGATAACTCATTTAGATGAACGAGTATCGTTAGAACAACTCGCCTTTCGGAATCAAATTAACTTATCACTGTTTCATAAAATTTTTTTACAGATATATGGTGACACACCATATTCATATTTAAAGAAATATAAGATGAATATTGCAGCACATTGGCTTTTAAATGAAAATATGAAAATTGGAGATATAGCGGTAAGTCTTGGATATAATAATGCTAGTAAATTTGCAATAGCATTTCAATCTGTTTATGGTATTTTACCGAAAGATTACAGAAAACAAAAATAACACTTTTGGGCTATTTTTACCCAAATATACTAGAGATGGAGTAGAAGAAAAATAGTATTTCCTTTAGAATACGTGGTGTGGTTAGATTAAGCTAACCCACCACGTATTTTATATTTAAGGAGGATTCGTACTATGGCAAACAAAAAGCCAAAACAAAACAAACCCAAAACGGGTTTAGCACGATGTTTAGAATTAGCTTCCAATAAGAAAGGATTAGTATTTTTATCGGCTATACTTTCCTCGTTAGCGGCTATAGCGTCGTTTGTTCCGTATATTGCGGTATATTTTATTATTAGTTCCATTTTAAAAGTCTATCCTAATTTAGAATTGCTGGATATGAGCAAGGTTATGAATTATGGCTGGATAGCTTTAGCTGGTATTATTGCTAATATACTATTATATTTTTTAGCAATTTTCAGTTCTCATATGGCAGCATTTGGAACACTTTATGAATTAAAACTTCACTTCGCAGAACATATTACCAAAATTCCTTTAGGTTATCACTTAACCATAGGTAGTGGTCGTTTAAGAAAAATAATGGATGAAAACATTGAGAGCATTGAGGGTTTCATTGCACATCAATTTCCAGATTTTGTTGCTTCTGTAACTGCGCCTATTGTTATGGTTATTATTCTACTGGCTATTGATTGGCGATTTGGTATTGCTTCATTAGTTGGAATTGTGCTTGCTTTTGTCGTACAATTCAGTGGATTTGGTAGCGGAGCAATGAAAGAAAACATGGGAAAATATCAGATCGCATTGGAAGATATGAACAATGCTTCTGTAGAATATGTTCGTGGTATGCCTGTTGTGAAAGCATTTAATCAAACAGCTTCTTCATTTGCTCGTTTAGAACATGCTATTAAAGAATACACAGAATGGGTTCTAAAGTTCTCTCTAGGTTGGCAAAATTATATGCCAGCGTTTACTACCATCATTAACAATATATATTTGGTTATCGTTCCTGTAGGTATTTTGTTAGGAGCTAATGCACAAGATTATAAGAGCTTTACTATGACATTTATATTTTACTTGCTTTTTGTTCCGGCAATCGCTGGTATTTTAAACAAAATAATGTATATCTCTGAATCATTTATGCAAATTGACGGAAATGTAGCAAGAATGGACGAAATTTTCAATATACCTGTTCTACCACAAACTACCAGTCCTAAAAAAACTCAAAAAGATGATGTTGTGTTTGATAATGTTAGCTTTACATATACAGGAAAAAAAGAAGAAATGGCTATTGAAAATGTATCTTTTAAAGCCAATCAAGGACAAATAACAGCTATTGTTGGCTTATCTGGTGGTGGAAAAAGTACAATTGCAAATTTAATTTCACGCTTTTGGGACGTTACAGAGGGAAGTGTAAAAATCGGCGGTGTTGATATAAGAGATATTTCAGAAAAAGACTTAATGAATCATGTTAGCTTTGTATTTCAAGATATTTTCTTATTCAAGCAGAGTATTTTAGATAATATTCGCATGGGAAATCCAAACGCTACAGAAGAACAAGTCATTGAAGCCGCGAAAGCTGCACAATGCCATGAATTTATTTCAAAACTTCCTAATGGCTACAAAACTGTATTTGGAACAAAAGGTATTCATCTTTCTGGCGGTGAGCGTCAACGTATCGCTATTGCTAGAGCTATTATCAAAGATTCCCCTATTATTGTTCTTGATGAAGCAACTGCATTTAGCGACCCAGAAAATGAGTATTTAATTCAAAAAGCATTCGAGAAACTTATGCAGAATAAAACAGTTATTATTATTGCTCACCGTTTATCTACGATTCGTAATGCTGACAAAATTATTGTTATGGAAAAAGGTCATCTAGTTGAAGAAGGTAAACATAATGAATTAGTTGCTGCTGGTGGACGTTATTCGCAAATGTGGAACCATTACACAGAAGCGGTTGATTGGAAAATCAGCGGAAAGGCGGTGTAATAAAGATGAAAAAACTAAAAGAGTTTCTTTTTCTATCAGATAAAGGTTATAAAGATTTAAAAAAAGCTATTGTTGCTTGTACGATAACAAATCTAGCCTTAATGCTACCGTTTTGTGTTACAGTAATGTTATTTAATGAATTACTGAACCCGTATGTAGGAAAGCAAATTGCATGGAATCATATATGGTTGCTTTGGGGAATTGGAGTTGTTTCTGCTGTTTTGGTGTTTTTAGCAGCAAGAAATGATTATAGAAAGACATACATTGCGTCTTATCAAGAATCAAATAAAACAAGACTTAATATTGCAGAGCATTTAAGAAAATTACCAATGAGTTTCTTCAATACAAAGGATTTGTCAGAATTGACAACTAACATGATGTCTGATTGTAGCAGCATGGAATCAATGTTAAGTAGTACAATTCCACCTCTCATTGCAAATGGTATTACTGTTACTCTTACTTGTATTTTACTTGCTTTCTTTGATTGGCGTTTAGCGTTATGTATGTATATTACGCTGCCAGTTGCATTTTTGATAATTTGGTTAAGTAAGAACTATCAGAAAAAATTATTTGAACGACAAGTACAAGCAAAGCTAGACGCTTCTAGTCAAGTACAAGAATACCTTGAGGGAATGAAAATTATTAAATCATGTAATTTAAGTGGTTCTCACTTTTCTGCTCTTAACAAAGCATTATTATCTATGAAAAAGATTGCTGTGAAAGTAGAAATGATTTGTGGCGTATTTATGTCGAGTGCAAGCATGATTTTGCAAGCCGGAATTGGTATTGTCATTTTTGTTGGAACAATGTTGTTAGTTAAAGGTGAAATAGAACTGCTCCCATTACTAATGTTCTTTTTGATGGTTACTCGTATATATGGACCAATTCTTGCGATTCTTTCACAATTAACTACATTACTAAATCTTAATGTTGTTACAGAAAGAATGCGTACTCTTTTAAGTACATCTGTAATGCAAGGAAATGATAAAGAAATTGAAAATTGTGATATAGAGTTGGAACATGTTACATTCAGATATAATACAAAAGATGTCATTAAAGATGTGACTTGTAAAATTCCACAAGGAAGTATCACCGCATTGGTAGGTTCATCTGGAAGCGGGAAAAGTACAATTTCAAAATTGATTGCAAGATTTTGGGATATACAGAAAGGTACAATTCGTGTTGGTGGTAAAGATATACGAACAATGGAGCCAGAAAGTCTTATGCGAAAAATGGCTTTTGTATTTCAAGACGTAACATTATTTAATGATACTGTTTTTAACAATATCAGTATTGGAAACCCTAACGCCACAGAGGAAGAAGTTATGGCGGCTGCTAAAGCTGCATACTGTGATGAATTTGTGCGTAATATGCCAGACGGTTATCAAACTGTTTTAGGTGAAAATGGTAGTACATTATCTGGTGGTGAAAGACAAAGAATATCTATTGCACGTGCTTTATTAAAAAATGCTTCAATTATTTTTTTAGATGAAGCAACTGCTTCTCTTGACCCGGAGAACGAAGTTTTAGTGCAAAAGGCTATAGCTCAATTGGTTGAAAACAAAACAGTAATTATGATTGCTCACCGTTTAAGAACAGTTGTAGACGCAGACCAAATATTAGTATTAGATGATGGCAAATTAGTTGAATATGGCACACATAATGAATTGATGAAGAAAAAAGGTGTATATCAAAAATTGTATCATATTCAGCAAGAAAGTCTTGGGTGGACAATTTAAAAACTGATTGAATCAAATATTTAAGAGGTGATAATAATGTGACATTGGGAAAGTCATTAGAAGATTATTTAGAAACAATACTTATACTTAAAATCAAAAAAGGCATGGTTCGCTCTATTGATGTGGCTGATTATATGGGATTTTCAAAGCCTCGTGTAAGTCATGCAGTAAAGCAACTTAAAACACAAGGATTCCTACTAATGGATAATAATGGTCAATTGCTTTTAACAGACAGTAGGCAGGCTATGGCTGAGAAAATTTATGAGCGACATTGCTTTTTTACAAAATATCTTACAGAAATGGGTGTAGACCCAAAACTAGCAGAATCAGACGCTTGCAAACTGGAACACGTAATCAGTGACGAGTGTTTTCAAAAATTAAAAGAATCAACTCGTATAGGGAGTGAAAAAGAGGAAGTTTAATCTTCCTCCACTTCCCTAGATTTAATAATTCCGTCAGCGACACTTTCCATGATAACTAAATCTTTATCAGACAGGTTATCAAGCTGCTTTTCTAACTGTATTCTTCTGGTGCTTTTCGCCAGATCAGAAGCAGGAAGAAAAAAAGCGTCTACTGATACATTCAATAAATGAACAATGTCATAAAGCACTTGTAAACTTGGGTGATGCCCCTTATTTTCAATATTTGTCAGATAACGTGGGTCAATCTCAATCATTGCTCCCACTTGTTCACGGGTTAGACCCTGTTTCATACGAGCTTCTTTGATGGCAAGACCAAAAGCTCTGAAATCGTACTTATCTTCTTTTTTACGCATATGTAATCACCTCAATACATTTTACTGTTCCTGTTGATTTTCTAACAGGTATAGAAAAACGTGTTATATGGTTTGTCAGTTCCTAGTGTGTTAAAAGAACAAAATTACTGTTATACGGTAAATAAAAAAAACCGTTATCGGCAGTAACCTTTTTGCTTATCCAAAAATATTTCTGATTTGATGGCGGTCAAGATAAAGCCGCCGTTTTTCTTTTTCCTCAATTCGGTGGATAAATCATATAAGGTTTTTTTGTTTTGCGGCTCTAGGAGGTAGCCGCATTGAAAGAATCTCATAATCGACATTTTATGACATACCCTTTATTGTCAAAAAAACTGAAATTACCATAGCAGGACAATACACCCTTGAATGTGGTTTTTTACATCATATAACAGGTACAAATGATAAAGCACAAGAACGCTATACAGCCTTTTCTCTTGTGCTTTTTTCGTGCGTAAAAATATTTTTCAAGTTCATTTCTGAAAACGCAACAAATAGCTGCTGCGTGGGTAGCTACTGTGCGGAAAGGGGGATAGAGGGAAAACACCCTCATCTACTCTCACGCAGAAAGGAGGTGAATCAGCATGAAGTCATCTTCTTTCCAACAGGCTATTCAAGCACAGTTTGATTGCCTTACAAAGAAAGTCATTAAAAGAGCAGCAATGAAGTATAACCGTGATATTTCAAGACGCTTGAAACATGAAGTTCCGTTTTCTGAAATTTCAGATTTGGAATTGAACAAAGCAGGCGTTTATGACAAGTATTCCAGCGATTATACAGCGTTCAATGTTCTTGGCATGGAAGTACAAGTATCTGACGACCAGTTAAGCAAAGCACTCAAATGTTTGCCAGAGAGAAAACGCAATATCATTTTGTTGTCATACTTTATGGATATGTCTGACGCAGAAATCGGAGAGCTTATGAACGTGGTACGCACTACTGTTTACCGTCACAGGACAAGCACTCTGGAAGAATTACGAAAAATGATGGAGGAGGAATAAGCATGGACAAAGACCAAAAACATATACCGTTTGCTGTGATTGTGGCGGCTACGAATGGTGATGAAACTGCAATACAGGAAATCTTGGATTTCTATGACGGGTACATATCAAAGTTGAGCTTACGCAAATTGTATGACGAATACGGTAACGTCTACATGGTAGTGGATTCTGAATTAAAAGGCAGAATACAGGCAGCAGTCATGGATATGATTGCAAACTTTGAGATAGTCGTAATCTAATCATTCAGACGGGCGGAGCATTTTCCCCTTTCCTCTGCTCCGCTTGTCAATCTATGAAAGTCCATTATCTAGGTAGTGGATTTTCATAGACTGGCAAATACAGTCGGTAGTTCTTTGACAACTGAATAAAGCAGTCAGATACGTTTGATATGCAGCGAGCCAGCGGAAATTGTACGCCATGACCTAAAAAAGCGAGCGATTCATGCAATGATCCGAGAGCGACTTGTGGAATGGTCGTTCTGCCATGACCTGTATATCTGAATAATGATACACTCGCATGGTGCGGTTCTGCTCATAGGAATGAGAATGGTGAAAGTCCAGTGGAGCTTCCAAAGCCATCTGACTGCTTCGGAAACACACAGTAAAGGAGGTGCATAAGGCAAAAATTTTGCAGTCTGTATGTCAGATATAAGCTGCTGATAATCTATCTCTGATATGGTATACTTTTAACTATGATTAGGAAGAAATGCTGTATTAAAAGGGGTAGAAAGTGATATGAAGATATTGTATGTTACAGATTTACACGGAGATAAAAAGAAGTACAGAAAGATTCTGGACGTAGCCATTGAAAAGGAAATCAAAGTCATTGTAAATGGCGGGGATATGTTACCAAAACAATGTGACCGCCACAGTGAGCAATCGTTTTTTATCAATGGATTCCTTGATGAATATTTTGAGGAACTGAAAAAGCAGGACATCACATACCTTGCCATGCTTGGAAATGATGATTTACTGGCAGCAGATGAAATGTTTGACAATCTTTGCGACAGATTTGAAAATGTCTGCAATATAGCTGGTAGGAAATTTTCTGTCAATGGATATGAATTTATCGGCATGAACTATATTTTAGACCATCCGTTCGGTTGTAAAGACAGGGTTGTTACAGAAACACATTATATTCCGCAGCGTCAGTTAAGTCCTGTAGCCGGAATCTCTAATGCTGTTGATTATGACAGGATTTACAACTGGCTGGAATATTCCAGAACAGAATTACCGCATATGTGTGATGTGCTGAAGAAACTTCCATTGCCGGACGATAGACAAAAAGCGGTTTACGTTATGCACATGCCGCCTGCGGGATTGAGATTAGGACAGTTGCGCTATCAAGATTTGGATATATGCTCTGTTGATATTTACGAATTTCTGAAAGAAAAACAGCCACTTCTTTCTCTGCACGGACATATACATGAAAGTCCTGACACAGAGAAAGGAAAGTGGATAAACCAGATTCATCAGACAACCTGTATTCAGACTGGACAGACGGAACTTAATGACAAATACATGGTTTATGCGGAGATTGATTTGCAGGAAAAGAAGTATGAACGCAAAGTAATCAGTGTAGATTAGCAGAAAGACACCAGAAATGGTGTTTTTTTGTTGGAAGAAATGAGGTGGGATTATAGGAAAAACAGTACAGTCCAATACAATAAAAATAGGAAATACGACCTTTTATGTAACGTCAGTGTTCTCCGGTACAGTGGATTTGCAGCATTTGATTAAAAGGCTGATTCAAAAGGAAATCGAGCAGGAAAACAATGGATATTAAATTGAGAACAGTGTAATAAGCGGCTGAAAATAATTAAGTAGCGTGGTATAATATTAACAGGATATAAGTTGTTTGTTTGCTGTTGGAAAGGAGTAAAAATGACGAAACAGCAAGCAAGATTAAGAGTTAGATTATATGCACGTTTATCCAAAGATGATGGTGACGCTGATAAAGAAAGCAACAGTATCACAAACCAGTTGCAAATGCTCCGATATTATTCAAAGGAAAAAGGATTTGAAATCATTGACGAGTATGTAGATGATGGCTATTCCGGCACAACATTCAACAGACCGGATTTAAACCGCATGATTGAGGACGCTATGGAAGATACACAGCCTAGTGGAATCATGGTAAAGGATATGTCAAGGTTCGGTCGCAACAATGCCATGTTCATGTATTACGTGGAAGAAATCTTCCCGAACAATGACATTCTCTTTATCGCACTGAATGATGATGTTGACACAAGATATGAGGATAACGAGATGATGCCATTCAAATCTATTATGAATGAGTATTATGCACGTGATACCTCAAAGAAAATCCGAAGCGTCAAGAAAACAACTGCTTTAAGTGGCGGGTTCTGCGGTTCATTCGCTCCGTATGGTTATAGGGTTGACCCGAACAATAAGCGTAAACTACTGATAGACCCGGAAACAGCGCCTATCGTCAAGCGTATTTTTGAAATGTCGAAACAGGGAAACAGTGTTCATCAGATAGCAAGAACATTGTGTGAAGAAAAGATTTTGATTCCGAGAGCCTACAGAGCAATGAAGAATGGCACGCTGGAAACAAGCACAGGGTTCCGATTCCCTACCGACTGGGTTGGAAAAAATGTTAAGATGATTTTGGAAAATCAAGTGTATCTCGGTCATATGGTATCGCACAAGACACAGACAAAATCATTCAAGAACAGAAAACTGGTAGCGGTTCCTAAGGAAGATTGGATTGTTGTAAAAAACACCCATGAAGCTATCATTGATGAAGAAACCTTTGAACTGGTACAGAAATTCATCAGTGTAAAGAAAAGACCAAATAAGACTGGACGACCAAATATGTTTGTGGGGCTTGTAAAATGCCCGGACTGTGGACGCAATATGGCGTTCTCCAATCCAAACGGGAGAGAGCCGAGATTTCGTTGCAGGACATATGCCAGAAACAGCAACCTCTGCACAACTCATGCAATTTCCTATGACGCATTAGTGAAGATTGTCATGGACGACATTCAAAAGCATATCAAGAATATGGAAACATTAGGCGACCAGTTCATTGAAGAAATGAGGGTGTTGAGTGAATCCGGCGGCGGTAAGAAAATCAAGCAGTTTAAACAGGAATTGGAACTGGCAGAAAAGCGTATTGCTGAAATTGACAGTATCATAATGAAGCTGTTTGAGCAGAATGTAGCAGGAAAGATTTCTGATGGACGTTTTGAGAAAATGTCTGTAACTTATGAAAATGAGCAGAGAGAACTTGAAGAAAGGCGTAAGGCATTAAAAGAGAAAATCGAAGCCGAGGACTACAAGACGAAAAATACAAACAAATTTTTAGAAACCATACGCAAGTATGAAAATGTAACAGAGTTAAACCGTTCTATGCTGGTTGAACTGATTGACAGTATATATGTGTATCAAGCAGAGGGAACCGGCAAAGAACGTACTCAAAAAGTGGAAATCAATTATAGATTTCTTTGTGAGTCCCAATGTGGTATTGCATGACGGAAATGGTAGGATGAGCCGTTTGCTCACTTTACTGCTTTTTTACAAGGCGGGATACATCGTTGGAAAATATGTCAGTATGGAAATGCTGATTGAAAAGACAAAAGAAACATATTATGAAGCCCTTCAAGCAAGTTCTACTGGCTGGCATGAGGGCGAAAACAGCTATGAGCCTTTTGTTAAATATTATCTGGGTATCATGTTGAAAGCATACAATGAATTCGAAAGCCGTGTAGAGTATTTGAAGCATCGGAGTCTTTCTAAGCCTGATAGAATTAAAGCGGTTATTGATAACAAGGTTGGCAAAATTACAAAGAAAGAAATCATGGAGCTTTGTCCTGATATAAGCAAAATTACCGTGGAAAGGACTTTGACGAATCTGGTTAAGAGTGGGTATATCGCAAAAGTTGGTGCAGGTCCATCTACTGGTTATGTCCGTGTTTAAAAATATGAAAGTAGCTTATAAATTTGCCAGTCAAAACCGGCATTTTCTTAGCAAAAATCATTTCCTTTTATGTCGGCTTCTATAGCCGTAATCCTTTAATATCTTTAATACGTGATAAGATCGTATTGCAGCTGCAGCTGATAACGCCGGGAAGTGTATCAATGACTGTGTGCAGGAAGTGTTCCATTTCATCACTTGATGAAGCAACGGCATGTACATGCAGCTTGTCTCTTCCTGTGACACGGTAAATCTGCGTGACAGTATCATTATTATGTAATATATCTGTCACCTGCGACAGATGGTCTGGTTTTATCTCGATTTCAAAATAGCATGAAACAGCACCGCTGATCTTTTGAGGGTTTATTATAGTTGTATATTCTTCAATTATGCCTTGTTTCTCCAGAGCCTGAATCCGGGCTTTTACTGCCACTCTGGAAATACCGGTTTCTTTACCGATATCAGAGTAAGAAATACGTGCATTTTCTATAAGCAACTGGATGATTTTCTGATCCAGTTCATCTAAACCGTTCAGTTACATAAGTGTCCCTCCTGTAAAATAATATCCTCCGGATATTAAATATCATATCATTTATTTAGCTGAAAGTAAACGCGGGCTTGACTTAGCAGCTGTAGCTACATATAATTGTTTCATAACGTAATTTAAAACTTGCGTTTTGAATGTATGGAATAGATTCTGGTGAAGGAAAGAATAAGCGAAATTATAAAGGCTTTGGAGGAATATGATAATGTCAAAAGATGAATATTTGCTCACAGATACGCCTCTTAAAGCGTTGACGGTTTTTGCAATGCCAATGATTTTGGGCAGTTTTTTTCAGCAAATATACAATATGGCTGACTCTATCATCGTCGGCCAATTTGTTGGCTCCTCTGCACTTGCAGCTGTCGGGGCCTGCGCAGCGCTGACCAATGTTTTCATTTGTGTGGCACTGGGGGCAGGTGTCGGTGCCGGTGTGCTCGTGAGCCGCTATTTCGGTGCCAGGGAGTATGGAAAAATGAAGACCATCGTGTCAACGTCCTTGTTTAGCTTTTTAATTTTAAGCATAGTCCTTGGTGTTTTTGGCTTTTGCTTTTCCCACTCGATGATGAGAGTATTACAAACCCCTGGCGATATACTGAATGATGCAGTGTTATATCTGCGGGTCTATTTTGTGGGCTTTCCGTTTCTGTTTATGTATAACATTCTTTCCAACATGTTCACTTCCATTGGTGAATCAAAAATCCCACTGGGGCTCCTGGTATTCTCGTCAATCTTAAATATTTTTATGGATCTTTGGATGGTGGCAGGACTTGGTCTCGGTGTGTTTGGTGCAGCCCTTGCGACTCTTATAGCACAGGGGATTTCTGCGGTGTTTTCACTTTTTCTTTTCCTTAGCCGGATGCGTCGATATAAAAGTCGCTTTGACTGGTTTGACAGGCAGGAGTTATATTCCATGCTTCAAATTGCTGTACCTTCGGTTCTTCAGCAGTCTACAGTGTCCATCGGTATGATGATCGTACAGGCTGTTGTAAATCCTTTCGGTACACAGGCACTTGCGGGTTATGCGGCGACGATGCGGGTAGAGAATGTTTTTTCATTGATTTTTGTATCCATTGGCAATGCGGTTTCCCCATATGTTTCCCAGAATCTTGGTGCAAAGAAAATTGAACGGATCAAAAAAGGATATCACGCTGCACTGGTGTTAGATGTATGTTTTGCAGTTCTTGCTTTTATAGTCATTGAAACATTGCATACTCAGATTTCCTCACTATTCCTTGGTAAAGATGGAACTGCCCTGGCTTATCAGGTATCCGAGGGTTATATGAGATGGCTCGGTTACTTCTTCATCTTTATGGGAATCAAAATGGCAACCGATGGGGTCCTTCGTGGTCTTGGAATCATGCGCCCGTTCCTTATTGCAAATATGGTGAATCTGGCGATCCGTCTGTCGGTTGCTTTGATTTGTGCACCGCGTTTTGGCATTGTGTTTGTCTGGCTTGCTGTACCAGCAGGTTGGTTTGCAAACTTTTTAATATCCTATGTGGCTCTTCGGAGATCATGGCCGACTGATAAAGAGGTGCAATCTCGATAGCCTAAAGTAATTTAAAAGGAGAAATTTATAGTATGAACGATAAATGTGTGGTATTGAATGCAAAGAAAATGAATTTTGATGGGAAGCTGGATTTTTCCGTTTTATCTTCTGATGTTACAGTATATGATGATACAACAGAACAGCAGCTGTCAGAGCGTATTCAGGGTGCAGATATCATTTAGGTAATTGCGAAACAAGTTCGCAATCCTGACTAAAAAGCGGTAAGAATCCTGCAACGCAGGATTCTTAAGATGAA
>NZ_JBCPGE010000099.1:0-1727 GCF_040914025.1 Ruminococcus sp. RTP21484sp1_RTP21281st1_A8_RTP21281_210402 | reverse complement strand
CCTTAAATGAAAAACTAACTTCCACCTTTAGTCTGTTTTGTTCTACATTAGGAATTGGGGGTGGAAGTTAGTCTTGCAATCGTTTATTCTATAAGAAATACCAGGGCTCCTCCCTGGTCATATCCTCCAACTACCGGAAATGGGATATTTTTATTGTATAGGAGGATTCATTTATGTCTACTAAAGCTACTGGAAACAAAAAACACCTTACCCTTGCTGATCGTGCTGCCATTGAACATGGTATCAGCCGTGGGGAAAATTTCACGCAGATTGCCTGCAGAATCAACAAGGATTCTTCTACCATTTCCAAGGAGATTCGGCGTCACCTTTTCCGGGTCCCTCATTTTCAAAACGAAACCCAGCGGAAGCGCTCAGAATGCGAGCATTTTCAGAACTGTGAAAAGCAGCATATCTGCGGGAATCAGACTTGTAATTCCTTATGCTGGAAATGCCGCCCTAAGCGCTGTTCCATGTATTGTCCTGACTTTACTCCCAGACTCTGCGAAAAGTTAAAAAAGCCCCCCTACGTGTGTAATGACTGTCCTCAGATACGCAACTGTTCCCACGACTTCTATTTCTACAGGGCCAATTACGCCAACGATATTTACAGTGAAACAAAATCTTCTTCACGGTCTGGGATTAACCAGACTCCTGAGTCCCTGGAACAGCTGGACCGTCTGGTTTCCCCTCTGCTTCTGCAGGGACAGCCTTTGTCCCATATCTTTGCATCTAATCAGGAATCTGTCCCCTGTTCTATAAGGACCCTCTACAACTATATAGACCAGGGATATTTCACTGCAATCAACCTCGACCTTCCCCGGAAGGTCCGCTACAAAAAACGTCGGAAGGTCCGCAGGGAACCTGACAACACTGGATATAGAAAAGACAGATCCTATCTGGATTTTGAGAGATATCTGGAAAAGTTTCCAGATACAAATGTGGTGGAATTAGATGTGGTGGAAGGTGCCGGGGGAAAATCAGAAAAAGTACTGTTGACCATGCTTTTCCGTAATTGTAGCCTTATGCTTATTTTTCTTATGGATGCCGACAGGAAGGACAACGTAGAAGATGTGTTTCAGCGAATATATACCCATCTGGGAGCAGATCTATATCGAAAACTCTTTCCGGTCATTCTTACAGACAATGGTGCCTCATTCAAAGATCCAGCTATTTTTGAACGGCCTGAAGGTGAACTTCTATCCCGTGTCTTTTACTGCGATCCCATGGCTTCCTGGCAGAAGGGACGTCTGGAAAAAAATCATGAATTCATCCGTTATATTATCCCCAAAGGTACGACATTCGCAGGCTTGGACCAGGAGCAGGTAACTCTGATCACCAACCACATCAATAGCGTAGCAAGAGCCAGTTTAAACGGCTGCACCCCGTTTGAACTGGCTCTGCTGCTGATAGACAGAAAACTGCTGGACCTCTGCCAGCTGGAAAGGATTCCCGCCAACCAGGTGATCCTTAAGCCATCACTCTTGAAAAAGTAACTGCAAGATCCATTTCCGGTGTTGGTTTCATAATCAGGCCGGTGGAAGTTACTTTTTCAAAAGTACTTTCAGTGGTCCAAAAATCATGCCCATCTTCCAGAAAAAGCTTTGTTTTCTGCCCTTATTATATGTTAATTTTTACGAATAATCCAGAACTATATGGACGTTAGTCCTGCAAAAAAGTCTTATTTTACCTGTGTCAATGTATGGTGGAAGTTACTTTTTCATTCAACC
>NZ_JBCPGE010000098.1:0-1755 GCF_040914025.1 Ruminococcus sp. RTP21484sp1_RTP21281st1_A8_RTP21281_210402 | reverse complement strand
TAGGTAATTGCGAAACAAGTTCGCAATCCTGACTAAAAAGCGGTAAGAATCCTGCAACGCAGGATTCTTAAGATGAAAAATAGGTACTTCTAAATTTGAACATGACTAAAAGACTTCCCAGATAAACTGCGAAGAAAAGATTGTATGCATATTAATAATCAGGCAATCAAAGGCTTCAAACTCCGGATGTATTGGTATTGATGAATCTTATCAGCGACAAGCACAGTAACAAGCTGGGTAATTCCTGCAAGCAGTAAATCAGCATGAAGTGTTTTCTCATTCTGTGTTTTACGATCTGCAATGCAGAAACTATCTTTGAAATGGTTGATTGACTTTTCAACATTTACACGGATCTTGTAAGTATCCTCCCATTCCTGTGAGCCGCGTTCTACACCAGGATAGGCACGAAGGTTCTTTTCAGGATAAATGTAGATCATTCGTCCGCAGGAAGAAGATGTACATGGATTGTCACAATGACATACGCGATGTTTTGACTTGTCGGCAGGATTGTATTCCCATTTCATTTTTGGACATACAAACTTCATGGTAGGAAGTTTACTCCGCAAATGGGATCTGCTTCCTTCACGCCGCATCGGAAGTGATGGATCGTGAGGACAGCAGGGAATACCGTTTTCATTGACAGTATAGTCGGTTCCTTCCACAGAAAGCTTTGTTTTTAAAGGGATAAAAGCTTTTTGAAAGCCAATTTCTTCAAAGAGGGATTTGTAAATGTTAATGGCATCAAACGCAGCATCTCCAAGAAACGTCTTTGAATTTATTAAAGGATGTTTCTGGAAAAAGTCAATTAAAACTGGAAGAAGTGCTTTCGAATCGGCAAGGGATTTATCCTCATCCGGTGAATCTGATTTCTTCCCTACAACGATATCAGGATGTTTTTTTAGAAAGTCCTTGTTGTAGAAAGTGATGTCACGAACAATACCAAGCCCGTTCGTAATAATGCCAAATTTATAGGCGTAACAGAAATGTCCATTGATGTACATCTGCTGGATTGCCTGATTGGAAGCCGCATGAGTTGGCATAGAGCCATAAGCAGCTTTATAAGGATCATAGGAATCATCAAGGTTATGGGACTTTTTGAAAGCCTTTAGCTGCTTGATAATACGGTTGGCATATTTTGGGTTATTTTCTTTAACCCATGCTTCAATGCCAGAGGTATCAAAGATTGTCATGGAAGCAAGGGCAGGATCAAGACTTTGGCAGATCGGTTCGGTCAGATCAACAAGATGATCGAACATAGATTGTAAGTCCGATAAAAAATCCTGTTTGAAACGTGTAAATTTGGAACCATCCGGAACAACATCAAAACCGCAGAAATCACGCAGTTCCTGGGAAAATTTCAAAAATACGATCAGGAGTGTGTCCGTCGGGATTGAGAAAATACGCTGGATAAGAAGTGCCTTAAGCATTGGATAAAGCTGATGTTTGCGAGGTCTTCCGGTACTGGCGTAAAAATGAGAAATAAAAGAAACAGGAACAATTTCATCAAGGTTAATGGCTTCATCAAGAAGCGAAAGGAACTGATATTTGTCGTTGTCGAATTTATTTTGACAATCTTCAAAAATTTCTGCCAAAGTGAGCTGTTTATATGTTATCATGTAGGTATATCTCCTTTAGGTGGATTGGTTAATTAGTTTCTAGGCAATTCTATTTTACCATAAACCTTGAGGAGATATTTTATTTTAACAACAAAAAAATGCCGTATTTATGCGGCTTTTGGCGTTTCGCAAACGCCTA
>NZ_JBCPGE010000097.1:0-1758 GCF_040914025.1 Ruminococcus sp. RTP21484sp1_RTP21281st1_A8_RTP21281_210402 | reverse complement strand
GGTGAAATGTAGAGCGAGAGTCCCGTTTGTAACCCAAGAGTCTCTCTTTGTAAATGAAAATCTCATTTTGTAAACGAGATTCCCGCTTTGTAAACGAAAATCCCGTTTTGTAAGCGAATTTCCCAGATTTTCATTTGTACATTGACATGTTATAATACGTTCAGCAATAAATTTGCACACGACAATAAGGAATCAATTCCCGTTCGAAATTTTTGTATTCGGAGAATCCATCCCTGTTTTGAAGTTATTCTGCTGTCATTGTTCTGGCGGCACTTTGCAAATTTATCTGTTACTTTTTGAGAAGTTTAGGCTTTAAGATGATGTTTTCGGCGGCAACCGGTTTACATCCAAGTTTCTTAAGTATATCTTCTCCGTAATAAAAGCTGAACGTTTCGTATGGGCTACGGTTGTTCAGCTTTTTCCTTTTATAGGAATTGATATGATCCATCATCAGAAAAATATCTTTCTGTGTAAGATCATCAAAGCTGCTTCCTTTTGGCAGAATGCGGCGAATCAATTCATGATTCACTTCGCAGGCTCCTTTTTGATAAGGTGCACTTGGATCGCAGTAAAATACATTCGTTCTGTTGCATGGAATCGCATCACGTTTTTCGATCGCTTTTGGATTTGAAAACTCACTTCCGTTGTCTGTGAGAATAACTGGGAATAAACGCGAAAAATCTTTGCTTCCAAGTACTTTATCCAGCAGATTTATAATCTGTATGACAGATGCTGAGGTATTTGAATCTCTCAAAAATGCAAGCATTAAACTGGTTTCAACGAAATGTATGGTAAGCAGACATTTGCCTCCCACACGTCCGATAACACTGTCCATCTGTATAACAGTAGACTCCGGATTACTTTCAAGAAACTTCTGGAAATCGCTATAGTTTCTACCAATACGACATCCTCTGTCTACCTTGAACTCAGGCTGTTTGTAACGAGGACGATATTTCACCTTACGAGGCAGGTCGATGTTCCGTATATCAAAAAGCTGGGCATCAACATAATTATACAATGTTTTTTCGCTGCACATGATTTCATCTACATGCTCTATATAAATCTGATGAAGTGACTGTCCATTTTTGACCAGCGGGCTTATGATTCCATTTATCCTTGCTATATCATCCTCATTGGATAAAATGCCCGTTCTGGATTCCGAAATAGACTGATATGCCATCTCATGAGCATCTGACGGATCATAAATGCGTTTTAACAAGGTGCATTTAGAAAGCTGGCTGCAGCCATTACATACATATGGCGGTTTTGTTTTAACAGAACAGATATCCTCTGCAAAATCCAGGCAGTGCAATGTACACTCGGAACATAGACTACATTTATACGCTGATTGATGCGTACAACTGTTTCCGCACAGCTTTTTGGCTTTGCATGTACTGCGATGTTTACATGGATTATAAGGATATCCCGGACGACCACTTTTCTTATCATAGGAATGCTTTTTTATTTCCTTTGCAATCGTGGTACGATCCTTGCCTAATTTATTTCCTATAACTCCAAAGGAGACATTCTCCTGAAGGAGTTGTGCAATAACTAATCGATCTTCATATGTTAAAAACTTTGACATGGTAGCTCCTTTCCAGCCGCCAGAAATCAAAGCATAGCAAAAAAGAGACCAACAATCCAGTCAGTCTCTTGAATTTGTAAAGGAAAATCCATACCCTTCCTTTGCACTCATTACTATTAACTTTTTAAATCAGTCTGAGATGTGGGTATGGAATCTCAGATTACAATTGACGT
>NZ_JBCPGE010000096.1:0-1852 GCF_040914025.1 Ruminococcus sp. RTP21484sp1_RTP21281st1_A8_RTP21281_210402 | reverse complement strand
ACTACACGGCTCACTGGCGATTACCGTGACCGGACTTACACCGGCAAGTGTAGTCCAGCTTTGCTGGACACACGCAACAAAAAAAGACATCAAAAATCCATTCCAGGTTTTTTTGATGTCTTTCTATATGTTCCAGATATGTAATCTCAAATGATTGCTCCTGATGTCTTATCAGGACTAAACTTTTCTACATAGGGGTGCTATGCATAAATGATAATTCGATTATAGGATAGCACAATATATGGTATGTGTCAATCGTATAATTCTATATATTGTGCACATGTATTGTCTCATATTTTCCAAGAACAAACATTAGGAACAGCGCCTTTCCATAAACCATTTATCAAATTCATAGTATAAATGGCTCTCTTTTCCATTCACAATTACGGTATATCGCATCCCGACTCCGCCTGCTTTTCGGCTTGCACAGCGTTCCCTTGCAAGGATACGGTCCACATGATATTTTTCTCCATCTTCCCAGATAAATTCCACTGGACTCATAGTTCCGTCCTTATCAAAACTCACCAGAACCTCTACATATACTTTTGCATTTTCCATTTACCAATTACCTCCCATTAAAATAGCCTACCGGATGAACCGTGTGGGAACTTTGTGCATCCAAGCTTGCCAGAGCTTTGTCCTGGTACACAAACGCTTTTTGGATACTGAAATACCCAAACCTTCTGCGAATCTCATCTACAGCCTGGTCCATTTTTTCCTGCTTTTCCCGTTGTTCCTCGCTTATAAACAAATCAAGCTGTACTGGTACGTCTGCCAAAACCAGATTTTCTGCACGTATTCCAAGGCTTCGGATCGGATGATTCCAGTTATAATTTTCTTTGAACAGCAGGTAGGCAGCCGTCATAATCTCATTGGTAATATCCGTAGGCCTCTCCAGCTTTTTCTGTCTCGAAAAAGAGTATAACCCATTATCCCGGATGGTGATGGACACCACCTTGCATTTGAAGCCATGTTTCCGAAGCCTGGCTGCAACACTTTCTGCCAATGCCATCAGTACAATCTGCACGTCCAGGTTGTTCTCCAGGTCCCTGGGAGTGGTTGTACTATTACCAATAGACTTTATAGGTGCTTCATACCCCTGCGCCGATACAGGTGACTCGTCCCAGCCATTTGCAAAAGAGTAAAGCACCAGACCCATTTTTCCAAATAACCGTTCCAGAAACTTTGAATCCGCCAGGGCAAGCTCCCCAATTGTCTGAATTCCATAACGATCTAACGTATTTCTGGTAGAACGTCCAACATACAAAAGATCTGCAGCAGGAAGTCTCCAGAGCTGTTCCTTATAATTTTCCTTTGAAAACACCGTGATTCCATCAGGCTTCTTATAATCACTTCCCAGTTTTGCAAAAATCTTATTCCAGGAAATCCCGATACTGACCGTAATTCCCAGCTCTTTTTTCACACGCCGGTTAATCTCCATTGCAATTTTTCTTCCCTCTCCCTTTAAGGCCGCACTGTCCGTAATATCTAACCAGGCTTCGTCACATCCATATGGTTCAACCAGATCAGTATATTCCCCATAAATTTCTCTTAGAAGAGAAGAAAAACGCAGATACAAGTCCATCCTGGGCGGAACAATCACAAGATCCGGACATGCCATTTTTGCCTGCCAAAGTGCCTGTCCCGTCTTCACTCCTTTTTTCTTTGCCACATAATTGGCTGTAAGCACAATTCCATGCCTCGCCTCGGGATCCCCGCCTACCGCCAGGGGATACCCTGCATACTCTGGGTGATATAGCATTTCCACACTGGCGTAGTCGGGTAAGAGAAGAGCATTACTGTCCTTCCCTCCCCTAAGAACCGTACGTGATAGTTTCCCATCATACGGCTC
>NZ_JBCPGE010000095.1:0-1910 GCF_040914025.1 Ruminococcus sp. RTP21484sp1_RTP21281st1_A8_RTP21281_210402 | reverse complement strand
GGGTCCGGACCTCCACTGCCTCTTACGGCAGCTTCATCCTGGACATGGGTAGATCACCCGGTTTCGGGTCTACTCCTACTGACTTAAGGCCCTGTTAAGACTTGGTTTCCCTACGGCTCCGTCCCTTAAGGACTTAACCTTGCCAGTAAGCGTAACTCGCCGGACCGTTCTACAAAAAGTACGCGGTTGCACGCATAAGGTGCTCCCACAGCTTGTAGACACAGGGTTTCAGGTTCTCTTTCACTCCCCTCCCGGGGTCCTTTTCACCTTTCCTTCACAGTACTATGCGCTATCGGTCACTAAGTAGTATTTAGCCTTAGGGGGTGGTCCCCCTGACTTCCCACAAGGTTTCTCGTGTCTCGTGGTACTCTGGATCCTGCTCAGTCTCATCTGCTTTCACATACGGGGCTTTCACCCTCTTCGGCCGGCTTTCCCAAAACCGTTCTGTTAGCTTCCAAGAATCTTACATGCAGTCCGTAACCCCGGAATGCACGCATTCCGGTTTAGGCTCTTCCGCGTTCGCTCGCCGCTACTTGCAGAATCGAGTTTTCTTTCTTTTCCTCCGGGTACTTAGATGTTTCAGTTCCCCGGGTTCCCTTCCATACGTTATGGATTGGCGTATGGATGACAGAGGTGTGCTCTGCCGGGTTTCCCCATTCAGAGATCTCCGGATCAAAGGATATTTGCTCCTCCCCGAAGCTTATCGCAGCTTATCACGTCTTTCTTCGGCTCTTAGTGCCAAGGCATCCGCCCTGTGCCCTTATTGCTTGACCTTTCGCTCATCACCCTAGCGTAGGTGATGCGGTCTTTTGATTCTCATTGTTGATCTTTGTCTGCTCTCACAGACTAAATCGATGTCTTCCTATCTTACGTTTTAACGTTTTATATCAAGGATGTATGATTTTCATCATACTACATGTATGCAGTTTTCAAGGTACAATCAAAGGCTTAATCACTTAACCTCACGGCTAATAAAGATTTAAGCCTATGGGCTTAAGTGGACCTTTGCCCATAACTCACAGTTATATTCAATTGGCTCAGGTTCATTTAAACCTATGGGCTTAAGTGGACTCGAACCACCGACCTCACGCTTATCAGGCGTGCGCTCTAACCAGCTGAGCTATAAGCCCATTTGCCATCTCTGGCAGTGGAGATGAAGAGATTCGAACTCTCGACCCCCTGCTTGCAAGGCAGGTGCTCTCCCAACTGAGCTACATCCCCATAATCTGGCGCCCACCTGCTCTCCCACATCGTCTCCAATGCAGTACCATCGGCCGCTTAGGTCTTAACCGTCGTGTTCGGGATGGGAACGGGTGTTTCCCCTAAGCGCATCGACACCGGAAATATTTAATTGTCTTTCCTTGATAACTCAACAGTAAAACACATTTTTCTTCTCTACTTCTTCCTTAGAAAGGAGGTGATCCAGCCGCACCTTCCGATACGGCTACCTTGTTACGACTTCACCCCAGTCATCGGTCCCGCCTTCGGCAGCTCCTCCCTTGCGGTTAGGTCACTGACTTCGGGCGTTACTGACTCCCATGGTGTGACGGGCGGTGTGTACAAGACCCGGGAACGTATTCACCGCGGCATTCTGATCCGCGATTACTAGCGATTCCAGCTTCGTGCAGTCGAGTTGCAGACTGCAGTCCGAACTGGGACGTTATTTTTGAGATTTGCCCACCCTCACAGGTTCGCTTCCCTTTGTTTACGCCATTGTAGCACGTGTGTAGCCCAAATCATAAGGGGCATGATGATTTGACGTCATCCCCGCCTTCCTCCAGGTTATCCCTGGCAGTCTCCTCAGAGTGCCCACCATTACGTGCTGGCTACTAAGGATAGGGGTTGCGCTCGTTGCGGGACTTAACCCAACATCTCACGACACGAGCTGACGACAACCATGCACCACCTGT
>NZ_JBCPGE010000094.1:0-1911 GCF_040914025.1 Ruminococcus sp. RTP21484sp1_RTP21281st1_A8_RTP21281_210402 | reverse complement strand
GCGTGTGTCCAGCAAAGCTGGACTACACTTGCCGGTGTAAGTCCGGTCACGGTAATCGCCAGTGAGCCGTGTAGTTAAACTCGGTGCGTTGTAGTAATACAGGGTGCTAAGCGAGTGGATAAAGTAACCTTGAAAAAGGTGCGAGCAATCATGCAGACCGTAACATAAAGTGAATTCTGCCGTATCGTTAAAAAGGTCTCGAAAGAGAGAAAAGGGAAGTTGAGCCTTGGCAAAATAGGCGAAAACCATGGAACGTGTGGAGAAACTGGAAAACAGCACGGAAGAATCCCTCGGTATAGAGGAAACGGTATGTATGAAAAGTGTAGTTCGGAACTGGAGAGACCCTACCCATCACCAAATGGTAAAGAGAAAGCGTATAAGCTTGGCGAAATCGTATTTCTGATGGAAGGGAGTCGGAGGGGAACATAGTACCGATAATGACTGTGCAAGAAAACGCAGTTTATGGGAAGGTTCCCTACTTCATTCATGTTTGTAGAGAGGGTAAGAGTGAGAGAATGTCATGCAGACTAATAACTCCAAAGAAAAAGTTCGACAACTTCAAAACAAACTATATCTGACAGCCAAGAAGTGTGACAGCCGAAGATTTCATGCACTTTACGATAAGGTATATCGAGATGATGTACTCTTTGAGGCATGGAAACGGGTAAAAGCTAACAAAGGTTCCAGTGGTGTGGATGGTGTCAAAATCGAGGATGTTGAAGCGATGGGAATTGAAAAATACCTATCAGAAATCAAATCAGAACTGATGAATGGAAAGTATAAACCATCTCCGGTAAAGCGAGTTATGATACCAAAACCAGACGGAAGTGAAAGACCTCTTGGAATACCAACGGTCAAGGACAGAATTGTGCAAATGGCTACAAAGATAGCAATAGAGCCAGTATTCGAAGCTGACTTTAGAGAATGTTCCTATGGATTCCGACCGAAAAGAAGTGCGAAACAAGCACTGGAAGTAGTAAGGAAAGCGTGTAACAACAAGGGCTATTATGTAGTAGACGCAGACATTGAAAAGTTTTTTGACAATGTAAACCAAGGAAAGTTGATGAAGCTGGTAGAGCAGAGAATATCAGACCGTAGGATATTGAAGCTGATAAAACAATGGTTAGTATCAGGAGTATTATATGGAAATGTACTGACAATCTCTGAACTGGGAACCAGCCAAGGTTCAGTCATATCTCCGTTACTGGCAAACATTTACCTAAACACACTGGACAGACTGTGGGAAAAGTATGGACATACTCACGGTATTCTTGTAAGGTACGCAGATGATACGGTAATCATTTGCAAGAATAAGAAAAGTGCAAATCACGCACTGAATTTATTGCAGTATATCATGGTAAAACTGGATTTAAAGCTACATCCAGTGAAAACAAAGATAGTCAGCATGTGGGACGGAAAAGAGGGATTTGACTTTCTCGGAATGCACCACAGAAGAATGACAACGGAAACACGCAAAGGACAACTGTACAAGGAAACGTATCAGTACCCAAGCAGAAAAGCCATGAAGAAAATGAAAGCCGAAGTCAAGAGGAATGTAAACAGACGAAGTCTGCTAGTTGCAAAGGAAGAGGATTTAATAAAGAATCTGAATCCGAAAATCACAGGATGGAAGAATTATTATTCCACCAAGAGAAACGAAAAGTGGATGCAGGCTCTAGACTGGTACATTATTTGCACTTTTACAAGATGGTATAACAAGAAACACCAGAGACGTAATCGTATGTCAAAGGTGGGATTTGTAAGAAATAGCATTTACGAAAAAGGATTAAAGAAAATGGCTAGAGCATGACGTAATGCTGTAGAAAGAAGAATGTCGGAAAGCCGTGTGAGGGAGAACCTCATGCACGGTTTGATGAGGGGCGGATGAAAATTTCATCCGCCTACTCTACC
>NZ_JBCPGE010000093.1:0-2258 GCF_040914025.1 Ruminococcus sp. RTP21484sp1_RTP21281st1_A8_RTP21281_210402 | reverse complement strand
ATATGGACGTTAGTCCTGCAAAAAAGTCTTATTTTACCTGTGTCAATGTATGGTGGAAGTTACTTTTTCATTCAACCAAGAATTTGTGAACGCTACGGTCTGTGCTAGACGGATATCCACCGGACATCCAGCCCCCATCACATACTGCATAAAAAGGAACAACATATTTTTGCAACTTATCTTGCACTTTCAATGCTATCAACAAATGTATCTTCTGTTTATATATATTATTACTATGAATTTGCATTGCTCAGTCTACAATCCCCAATAACCAGTCTCTGGCATTAATACGTCGAATTCCCTCATATTGTTCTTCTGGTTCTTCATCCATTGTTAAGATAATCTTTGGATAATGATCTCGTATCGCCTGTAATGGCCTTAATTCTCTTAAAAGTGTATTTTCATCTCGTACAGTCAGTGCCACCTGGAAATATACTGTTCCCTTTTTATTCTGTGCCACAAAATCCACTTCATATGAATCGATTTTTCCAACATACACCTCATATCCTCGACGTAACAATTCCAGATAGACTATATTTTCCAGAACATGTCCTGCATCTGCCTGCCTCGAACCTAAAAGCATATACCTCATTCCAATATCAACTATATAATATTTTTCAAGAGTTTTTAAATATTGTTTTCCCTTTATATTATAACGTTTTGCCTGATATATAATATAACTCTCGCTAAAAGCCTCTAGATATTTTTCCACCGTTTTTGTATCAATTTTTCGCCCTTCTGAGGTCATCGTATCTGCAATTTTTTTTGATGACAATGGATTTCCTATATTATCAAACACAAATCTTAAGACACTCTTAAACATCATAGTATCTGTAATTTTTTTTCTGTTTATAATATCCTTTACAACAATCGTATTATAGATTCCTTCCAGATAATCTCTGATCTCATCTGGCTGATTTTTTAATTCCAGTGTAAACGGAAATGAACTATTCTGCAAATACTCAGCATATTTGATTCCTCTGTCATTCATACTGCCAGTACTCTCCATATATTCCTTAAAAGACAACGGCAACATTTCAATCTGAATATATCTTCCTGAAATCATAGTTGCAATCTCACTGGACAACATATATGCATTGGAACCAGTCACATAAATATCTATGTTTTTTTTAATATAAAGACTGTCCAACACTTTCGGAAAATCTGTTACATTCTGAATTTCATCAAGGAAAATATATGTCATTTTTCCATCAATCAGACGTTCCTTTAAATATTTATATAATTTCCTGTAATCTGTCAGTTCTTCATAATCAAGATCTTCAAAATTAATAGAAATAATCTGTTCTTCCTCAATCCCATGCTCTTTTAAATAATTGCGATAAATTTCCAGAAGCATAGATTTTCCACAACGTCGTACACCTGTAACAATTTTAATCAACTGCTTATCTTTCCAGGCTATCAGTTTTTCTAAATATTCTTTTCTTTCTATAATCATAATAATGCTCCTTTCTTTACTAATTATATTCCAAAAGCAGCAAAAAAATCAATAGTTTTAGGATTGCAGTCCCAAAACTATTGATTTTTTTATTTTTATTGGAACAAAAATTAACTTACTAGCTGCTTCTGATAATTTACTGATGGCAATAGATCTTGCAGATGGCATTACTTTCCACAGCACTCCACAATGGCCTTTTCCACATCTTCTATCTGGAATGGTTTTGCCAGATGTGCGGTCATGCCGGCTGCGAGACATCTTTTTGCATCTTCCTCAAATGCATTTGCAGTCATTGCAATGATCGGAACTGTTTTTGCATCCGCCCTGTCCATAGCACGTATGGCTTTTGTTGCTGCGATACCATCCATAACAGGCATCATGACATCCATCAATATGGCATCAAAGGTTCCCGGAGAATTACTTTCGAAGTACTCCACCGCCTGTCTGCCGTTATTTGCAACTGTAACCTTCGCACCGTCATCAGTCAGCAACATTTCTATGATTTCAGCATTAAGCTCATTATCCTCGGCTGCCAACAGATGCAATCCACGAATATTATATTTCTCTGCAATTTCCTCATCCTTTTTCTGTTTCTCTGCAATCTCAAAAGGAATGGTAATGACAAACACAGATCCAACTCCCACCTGACTTGTCACTTCAATACTTCCATGCATCTGCTCAATCAATCCCCTGGCAATCGCCATTCCCAGACCAGTTCCCTGATAAACACTACGGGCATCTGTTTTTTCCTGTGAGAACGGATCAAAAATGCGGCTCAGGAACTCTGCACTCATCCCTATAC
>NZ_JBCPGE010000092.1:0-3066 GCF_040914025.1 Ruminococcus sp. RTP21484sp1_RTP21281st1_A8_RTP21281_210402 | reverse complement strand
TTATTATCACTTGCAATTCTTTTCGCTTTTTTCACTGATTCTGCTGAAAAAACCTCATATCCGGATTTTTTCAGTGAGAATGTAATTCCACGATTTAAATTTTCATCATCTTCAACCACGAGTATACCTGGCATAGCATCTGCACCTCTCTTTATTAACTATTCATCTTAAAATGCTTCAATGCCTCCACAATTGCACTCTCTTTATCTTCTGGACACTGCGGTTGCCTGCTATCTTCATTTTTAGGTAAATTATAATTCTTTCCAACCTCAATTCCGCATTTTCTCTTTACCTGTGAGATATACAGATTGGAAACCTTCATGCCGGCATTATGTTCAGCCACATATTTCTTTATCTCATCATATGTAGCCTTAGTCTCTGCAGATGTTATATCATATCATCAAGTTCAATCGTGACATTAATGTAATCATCCGGCTTTTGTTTCAGTTGGGACAAAAGAACTACCGTCTCCACCGACACCGTATTCGGGAACATATCAACCGGGCAGACTTTCTTCAATTCGTAGCCTCTTTCACAAAGATACTTCAAATCCCGTGCCAGAGTTGCGCTGTCGCAGCTTACGTAAACTACCCGGTCGGGCTGCATTTTGATAATGGTAGAAAGCAAGGTCTCGTCGCAGCCTTTTCTCGGCGGGTCTACTACAATCACGTCAGCACGCTCACCAGTGCGTGCAAACTGCTCTGGAAGCACTTCCTCAGCTTTTCCCACAAAGAATTCCGTATTATCAAATCCGTTCAGGCGCGCATTCTCTTTAGCATTCTCAATGGCAGCAGGAATGATCTCCACGCCCCTTACCATCTTTGCCTTCTGTGCAAGAAACAGAGAAATTGTTCCAATTCCGCAGTAAAGATCCCACACAGTCTCATTTCCGGAAAGTTGTGCATATTCCAGTGCTTTTCCATAAAGACGCCCTGTCTGGTAAGGATTTACCTGAAAAAAGGACAGCGGCGAAATCTGATAGGAAATCTCTCCGATCTTGTCTGTAATGTATGGCTGTCCCCAGAGCAGCCGCACCTTTTCCCCAAGGATCACATTATTTCGCTTCTTATTCACATTTACCATCACACTGACAGCCTCCGGAATCTGACGAAGGGATTTCACCAGAGCCTCTTCGCCAGGAAGCTTCTCCCCGTTAATGATCAGACAGACCATCATCTCGTCCGTAAAAAAGCCATATCGGATCAGCACATGGCGCACTAAACCCTTGCCAGTGTTCTCATCATACGGCTGAATATGGAACTTCTCCATATGCGCAATCACACGGTCCAAAACCTCCTTATTCCGTGTTACCCCAAGAGCACAGTCCCGGTTCTCAATAATACTGTGTGTACGGCCGGCATAAAATCCGGTAATAATTCTGCCGTCTTTTGACTTTCCAACTGGAAACTGTGCTTTATTTCTATAGTGGAAAGGCTGGTCCATTCCCAGGATTTTCTCCATAGGAATATCTGTAAAGCCGCCAATCCGCTCCAAATGTCCCCTGACTTTGGAAGTCTTAAATTCCAGCTGCTTCTCATAAGAAAGGGCCTGCAGCTGGCAGCCTCCGCATTGTCTTGCGAACTGACACTTCGGCTCCACACGGTCAGGAGATGGGGTGATAATCTCCTCCAATCTTCCGTAACCGTAATTTTTCTTCGCTTTCATGATCTTTGCGCGGACTGTGTCTCCGATTACTGCATCTTTGACAAAAACGGTGAAGCCATCAGCCTTTCCGATACCTTCACCGTCAATTCCGCAATCTTCAATCTTTAACGTAACAATATCATTCTTACGATACTCCATAAAGATTACCATTCTCCTGTCTTTCTTAAGTTAGATTCAAATATTCTGTTAAATCCAAGCCATTCTTTCTTGCTCTTATCTGCTGCAAAAATCTCGGTAAGAGTCTCCATGCGGGCATCTGTATTATCTGCAAGATTCAAGGCAACTGCCTCTACCATGGCAGGTTTCTTAGGGGAACCGTACTCAAGTTCGCCATGATGTGCCAGAATACAATGTACCAGCTGGTTCTCCAGATCCAGTGGAAAGTCCGGTATCTCCTTAATCAGATCATGAATCATCTGTGCTCCGATTATAATATGTCCCAGAAGCTGTCCCTCATCTGTATAATCATTCAGTGGAAAAGAAGAAAGTTCTCTTGTCTTTCCTACATCATGAAGAAGTGCTGCTGTGATCAGCATATCTCGCTTGATCACCGGATAAGCAGATGCCATATAATCACAAAGCCTGGCAACACTTAAAGTATGCTCCATCAGCCCGCCTATAAAGCCATGATGTACGGTCTTGGCTGCGGAATGCTCCTCGAAAGATTTTAAAAATTCTTTATCCTCTATAAACAGTTTCTTCAAAAGTGTATTCAGATAGGTATTCTTCACAGTGCCAATCATGGCAACCAGCTGGGTATACATATCATCCGTGCTGTTCTCACTTACCGGAAGATAATCTGCCGGATTGTACTCACCCTCGCCTGCTTTGCGCACACGCTTGATATTCAGCTGCATAGCTCCTGCAAAGCTGGTCACGTCTCCCATGACTTCAATGTAATCCAGTGCGTCAAAATCATCAATTCCAAGAGAATTCGGATCCCAGATCTTTCCATCCATCATTCCAGTCTTATCCTGGAGTATAATATTCTCATAAGGCTTTCCGTTCTTGGTCACAGCCGGCTGCTTCTGCTTACACAGATAAATGCCACTGATCCGGTCGCCTTCATGCAACTCATTTAAAAAACGCATAATTTCCTTCCCTTTCTAAAAAAGACACGTCCGTTTTCCCAGACATTACAATCTTTTGTATCATAACAAATATTTATGAACATTTTATGAATTTCTCCCCACTTTTTCCTTTTCAAGTCCTTGAAAATCATGTACAATAAGGTGTGCAGTAATTATTGTTTACAAATTTGCTATTTAGTGTGTTGGGAGGGTGAAAAGTTTTCAGGAGGGACGCATTTGGACAATGTGTATTACTCACTCGCCGGCGCAACGCTCCAGCGAACTAACTGCTAACTGCGACTAAATCGTTCAGGAAAGCCTTCACGATTAA
>NZ_JBCPGE010000091.1:0-3717 GCF_040914025.1 Ruminococcus sp. RTP21484sp1_RTP21281st1_A8_RTP21281_210402 | reverse complement strand
CTTGCAGATTTAAAGCATCTAACAGATACGCTCTTAAGTTTTCGACAAACTTCTCATAACTTAAAATTTCACTCATAGTATTTTCATTTCCTTTCGTTAGGATTATACAGATACTGCTTACCACTTAACTATTACACAGCCTTATCTACCTTTCTAATAATCAGTGCGCTTCCTTTAAATTAACCGTAGTAAAGTTAACCTTTACTTTTTCCATATATACAGAAAGCTTATCTTCGATTCTGCTATAGTAGTAGAGTTCTTCTGACAATGAATCTTCATACCAAATACCATTATCATAGTCGGTTTCCATTATATGGAGTTCATCCTTAATATCTTCTAAATTACTCTCATTTACACTGTAAATTGAACTTTCGTTTCTGCTTGTAAATAAAATGTACAAATCACTTTCCATAAGCTGTGCCAGTCTTTGAAGGACACCAGGGAAAAATACGGAAACCGCTCCATTTTCTTTTGCATTGGTGCAGAGCTGAACCCCCATAACTTTATCACTTTTCGATAAGCAAAATGCTCCATTGTCCATAAAGGATCCTCCCGACTTGTTCTTACCATTTGTATAAATGAAAGGGGGTGTCATCTGGCAGGTATTTTTTAACGCCTCTTCCATAACAGCCTCTTTTGTCATTTTCCATTGCTTCAAATGCTGATTTTTTATCTTCACGCAAAAATACTCGTTCGTATTACTAAGCATCATATACACGACACAAGCGATATCTCCAACATCCTTATGCACTGCATCTTCCAACTCAAGCGAATGCGCTTTCTTGTTTAGCGGTTTTACAAAAAGGTATTTTCTGATTTTTTGGTAACTGTCTGGAGTCATCTCGCCCTCTAACATGCCAACCGTTTTCAGTTTCTCGATTTCATCTTGTACAGAATATGAAATTGACTCCATCGAACTCCCTTCCATACAACGCTCATATAAATCTTTCACGTCAATACCGCACAGTTGTTTTCCACTTGAATTTTCAAATGCCTCCACAAATAAGCGATCCTTATTATCTATGGCTTTCTTTTTAAAAAATATTTGCTGTTCCTGTAAATGCAAAGCATTTAAAAGCTGTTTTCTTAATACCTCAACAAATTCCAAATATCCTAACTTCATCGTAATAATCCTTTCTGCGGCTTCTCTATGACCGCTGATCCAGCATCCAATTTTCAATCTGCAATTCCGTACCATTCATTTTCCTTATATCTTATGCCATCCACACAGAGCTGGTTTACATATATAATCTCATTGCTGTCAGGCTCTTCCTGGACAAGAATAAGAAGATCATTTTTCCTTCCTTTTGCTTTTGGTTGTTTGCCGCGTACAATTACGAATCCATTATTGCCCACACCTGTTTCTTTGCAAACCAGGCTGCACCATGGGCGGTCCGGATGTATTGCCATATACGCAGCTCCCCGTAGTAAAAGCATTGAAAAATCCAGTTCCTCCTTCAGTTCCATCTTTGTGCACGAGATTTTGGTATCCCGGTCATCTTCATCCAGATCTCCAAATGCTTTCACTACAAAATACCTGGAGTTTCTCCAATTCGGATAGTGAACAAGACAATCCAGCGGATTTTCCGCACAATGGAATCCATTCTGTCTGCAATTTGCCTCCGTTGTCTCATTGATCCCATATCGTTTAAATTGGTAACCCAGACACACCAGATTTTTTCCAAAGCCTTTATACGCAATCATTTTCTCATGCCCCTAAATTAAATAAAGAAAGCTGCTCCGGTTCCTCTTTCTTTTTCGCTACTGGCTTTGCTGCCACCAGCGCCTCTTCCGAAACATCTTTCTTTGTATCTGAATCATTTGATTTTGTTGACAATGCCCTGATAGATTCCGCTTTCTTCCAGGCTTTCTTTATTGTATCCTTTTCTTCCTGCGCTTTTTTCTCCATATCCTTACGGTCATCCAACAGGTAATAGTCTATTACCCAGGCAAATACCTCTGTAGAGCCAATCGCAATACCAGTATTTTGCCCCACACCAGCTTTTCCCTCTTTCTTTGCCTTTTTAAGTGCCGTCTCATATGCCTTTTCATGGACATATTCGATACAGCGCCGCAACGTCTTATGGGGCTGGAGGATCACCTCTTTCATAACAGGATCTTTTCTAGCAAGGTCTAAAAGATACGTGCCAATCACAGTCGCATACCCAGGATCCTGCAAAAGAAGCATTTCTTCTGTCAGCTTTTCGGTTGCAGACGCAGATTGCCGGGTTAACAAAACCTTCAGCAGAAAATTCCTTTTTCCCGCTATAAAAGCATCCATGTCCTCTTTGGATATGGAATGTTCTTTTGCAAGACTTTCAATTGCCGCTACATTATGACAGGTTCGGTAATGTTCCGCCAGGACATTTATTTCCTCTATGCTTTTGGCTAATTTTTCCAGCATATAAAACTCCTCCCGTCATTATGCAGCTTTGGAGGCGTGATTTTCTGCATTTCCGCCAGCTGCCGCTCTTTGCAGTTCCTTAGATTCCTTATCCAGCTCATTTACCAGATTTAGGATTACCCGGCGTACCCAAAGGTTTCCATTCCACTTCTTTTCAAGCGCCTCCGCACTCTCCACAATGGCTTTCCATGCTTCATCGTCCAACGCACAATGTCTATATTTCTTATAAAGCGGATAAATCTCATACATGGCCTTTTTGACATCCACGTAGATAATAGAATCCACATTGGACAACAATCCCATCAGGACCGGATGTTTGTCATATTTTTGGATCAGCTCACGGATCCCAACTGGTCTTTCTCCTGTGTACAAACCTAAAAAGTCATTAAATATCGTTCCAACTGTATTTATATTTCTACGTTCCATTCATGTCCTCCTCTGCTCTTTTGATTCTCGCTGTTACAGTTTCCGGTAAGCATTCAAACGCATCTGCAATTGCGTTTTTACTGTAGCCTTCCAGAAACAGCTTTTTCATCATTTTCTCCTGCTCTTTTTTCTTCATCTTTTTCAGGGAGGAATCCCTGATTTTGCGCTTCAGTATCTTTTTGCTTAGTGGATGATCCGGTCCATACTGATAGATTTTCCAGGCCTCCGCTGCGTTCAGCCCACACACGATTGCCAGTACCAGACAATAATAGCCTGCATACTCTTCATTTCTTATGCCATCACCTTCTTTATAGTTCTAACATTTTTCGGTTTCCGGCATTTTCCATTTACGCGTGTTCTCCTTTCTGTTCCGCAAGAAACTTTTCCACACCTTCCGGATCGTATTCTGCCAGCTTTTTCAAATTAAACTGAACCAGACGATAAGTACAATATCCGGAATGTCCTACTCTTCGCCGAACTCTCCCAAGCTTATATTTGCGGATAAACTTAATTTTATACTTCCAATTAAGGTCCGAAATAAATGCTTCATTTCTCTCTACGTCTTCATAGGGCAGGTTTATGGTCAGATCACCATATGACTCCTCTTCCTCGCCTGGTCTCATCATTCCAACAAAAAGCTGGTTTCCATACGCATAGGAAGCTACTTTCAGAACGATTTCTTCGTTTCTAACCGGTCCTTCATATTGCAAAATTTTCTGTTCCATGTTCATCCTCCGATATTCTTATATTTTTTGAACTATCAATCTTCTCCTTTCTTTCGTATTTGCGCCCTTTGTCTCTGAAATTCTTGGTAGAGTAGGCGGATGAAATTTTCATCCGCCCCTCATCAAACCGTGCATGAGGTTCTCCCTCACACGGCTTTCCGA
>NZ_JBCPGE010000090.1:0-4883 GCF_040914025.1 Ruminococcus sp. RTP21484sp1_RTP21281st1_A8_RTP21281_210402 | reverse complement strand
TTAGGAATTATATGCATTGCCTCAATATTAATTTGGTTAAAATGAACAACTTAGAATGTTTTTCAAACACGCTCTAGAACGTGTTTGAAAAATCATTCCCGCAATCTGCACGCCCCACTTTGCGGGAGATTTTGCCTGAATTCGGTTACCGTAGCCCGCTACGGCGCCCTCATCCAGACAAAATCTCCCACAAATTGTGACGCACATCTTGCAGAAAGCCTTTTTCAGACACGCTCTAGAGAATTTCCATGGTCCAGAAAATCTGGCACTCCCTGCCAGCTTCCAGTGAAATAAGATTCTTCTGTTCCTCCAGATTTTCTGTAATTCCCTGTCTGGATGGAAGGGAACACCACGGCTCAATGCAAACATAAGGCGCATCCATGCAGGGCATATGCCAGAAACCGACATAAGGCATATCCACATAAGATACCTTCACTGCCTTTTTGCCCTTCGTACTGTGAAGCAGAACCTCTCCAGAGGTTTTCTCCAGCACAATAGCATCTTCATCAAAAAGATTATGACGAAGAGGAATCCGTCTGCCCTCCAAAAGTTCATAGGACTCCTTCCCCTCCACAAAACACTCCTGTGAAAAAAGAATGCGCTGCGGCTCACATGCCCTGGAAAATTCCAATTCATAATCCTCAAAGGAAAGTCCCTCTTCCATCGGAATATTAAATCCCGGGTGACCGCCGATTCCAAAATACATCGTTTTCTCATCCTTATTTTTTACCGAATAGAAAACTTTTAAAGTATTTTTCTCAAGCAGATATCGGATCTCAAAACGAAAATGAAATGGATACTGTTCCAAAGTTTCCCTGGTATCTTCCATTGCAAACACCAGTTCATTCTCCCCTGCTTTCTCACAGGAGAAAACAGAATCCTTGGCAAAACCGTGAATGTCCATATGATAAGTCTTCCCCTGAAATATGTAGGATTTCTCCCATAATCTGGCAATATAGGGAAAAAGATTGGCACCATGCTCATTCCAGTATCTGTCATCTCCCTGCCAGATATACTCAAATCCGTCCTTATCTGTCACGGACCACAAAATAGCACCTTCTGTGTCGGCCTTCACTTTAAGAAATTCATTGCTGATCTCGTATTTCATTCCATTCCTCAACTTCCTGGCATCATATCGGGCCATGATAAAATCTCTCTGGCAATGACCTCTTCATAGTTGCCCTCAATATCCTGACTGCGTCCTGCTTCATAAATATTTGTCTCTGCCCCCCAGACACGATCCTCATACTCCCACACATGGAATTTCAATCCTCGAAACAGAAAATCAAGACTTCCGCAGCCATCAATCTCTGTATATTCGTATTTGATATTCTTCTTTTTTAATGCATCCTGTACAATCTGTAACCGCATTTTTGTCACCTTCCTTTAGTCTCAAAGCGATACCTTTTTATGGTCATTCTTTTTTCTGCTGACCATTATCTACATGAATTCTGTTCTTACCGGATTTCTTTGAAGCATACATTGCGTTATCCGCCGCCAGATACAGGCTTTCATAGTCGTTTCCAGCTGCAGGATAAGCCGCCGCTCCAATACTCACGGTAAAATGTGGTGTAGTCTCTGACTTTGCCAGAATATCAAGAATTTCCGCACCTTTTGCTTCAACAGCCGAAGCATTTTCTATATTTGTCATAAACACAATAAATTCATCACCGCCAAGACGACCAATAATATCTTCCCTGCGGAAATGTTCCTTCAAAAGTTTTACCAAAGTAATTAATGCAAGGTCACCTATTGCATGCCCCATTGTATCATTTACCATCTTAAAATCATCAATATCGAGCATAAGCAGGTAACCTTTACACTCTTTTTCCTGCATAAGCGTATTAATTTTCTGCTCTGCAGCCTTGCGGTTCAGAGCACCTGTAAGACCATCAACAGAGGCTTTTTCACGAAGATCCTGTTCTCTGGTCATCTCATCCTGAACGTCAGAAATCTTGCCCAGAAATGCCTGTGGTGTACCAAGACGGCCTCGTATCAGACGTCCCATCCACCGCACCCAACGATAATTATCGTTTTTATCCTTAAAACGAATTACAAAATCATCAATCTCATCAGAATTATCACCAATTGTGGAAAGAAGTGCCTTTACCTTCGCCACATCATCTGGATGAACCATTGTGAAATCTGTGTCACTGTCAAAAGGCCTGATCGGACCGATTTCCTTCAGTCCAAATAAAGTCGTTATATTTGGCGTAAATACCAGTGTTTTTTCCAGGCAGTCATATTCAAAAAGAACCGTGTCCGAAAACTCCGACAAAATGTCGTACCTTGCCTGACCTTTCATCACTTTCTTCTGCTGTTTCACATAGAATCGTACTGTAAAAAGCACCATGATCAACGCGCATCCAAGAAGCGTAAAAATAATCATGCGGTTTCCATTGATGAGCACTGCTTTATAATTCTTCATTTTGGCGGAACGATATTCTGAAACCAGAATACAGTCTCTGCCTTCCAACTTGGATGCCACCAGATAAATATCCGTTTTCTCAAGCTCCGTGAAAATATGAGGTGCTCCATAGGTCAGCTTTTTAAGTGACTTTTCCACCTGGGAAATGCTCTTATCCTTCACATGCTGCGAATGAAGCACTGTCGCCACCGTATATTCAATGTCAAAAATCCGCATATCTCCTGCCAGGATTTTCCCATCTGAATTGCACACATAGTGAAGCACATTCCCCTCGTCCTCGTTCAGAGCCTCCCAGGCTTCCTCCACCCTATCTGCTCCAGCTGAACCAGCCAGGAAATTCTCCATTTCTGTCAGTGCTTCCGAATGGGTGGATAAAAGTGATTCCTCCATAAGCTCTGAAAAAATCGTCTCTGTTCTTTGACGATATCTGCTCATAAGAAAAATCGTCAGAAACGCCATCACAGCAAGACAGACCAGACCGATGACCATTCCCTGCCGTTTCATTTTGTATTCAGGATTATCTTTCACGCTT
The DNA here is from genome assembly GCF_040914025.1 of Ruminococcus sp. RTP21484sp1_RTP21281st1_A8_RTP21281_210402. Classification (NCBI taxonomy): domain Bacteria; kingdom Bacillati; phylum Bacillota; class Clostridia; order Eubacteriales; family Oscillospiraceae; genus Ruminococcus; species Ruminococcus sp. RTP21484sp1_RTP21281st1_A8_RTP21281_210402. The sequence goes on along the minus strand of NZ_JBCPGE010000090.1, from coordinate 1,923 downwards.
TTTTCCATATTAACGTCATCCATTCCAAGCCGTGACGGCTTTTATTCGTTATTTTTCAGTATAAAGCCTATATATTCTGCTGTCAAGCTTGTGATTTTTGGTCACTTTTTACAAGTCTTGTATTGGAAGGATACTTTTGTTTTATTCATAGGGTTCCATCTGCCGCTGAAATAATGTAAAGTGAATAAAACAAAAAGAAGCATATTGTGACCTATCATGCATCCCCAGGCAGACACAAGTCCCAGTCCAAGAAGATGGATGCAGATAAAAGTCCCCAGAATTCTTACCCCCCACATTCCCGCTACATTGAAAATAAAGGGAGTTACTGTTTTCCCCACACCTTGCATCATGCCCTCGATCACAATAGGTACACCATAAAACGGTTCGGAAACAGCAACCATACGAAGTACCGTACTTCCCAGACGGATAACCTGCGCATCTGATGAAAACAGCCTGATCAATATCGGCGCAAAAATAAACAGCAGACTTCCGGAAATAACCATCAGTCCCACTTCCAACGGCACAATTGCCTTGGCAAGGCTGTTGAGTTTTTTATTGTCATTGGCTCCAAGAGCATTTCCTGCAAGAGTAGCCGCTGCTGTCTGCATTCCATATCCTGGAATATAAAAAGCAGATTCTACTGTATTGGCAATAGTATGGGCTGCCGTTGCAGTCTCGCCCAAAGAATTGATCATGGATGCAAATGCCACATATCCAAGGGACGTGGCAAATCGCTGAAACATATTTGGAACAGCCACCTTCAGACAAGGGCGCAGAACTGCAGAATCCGGCAGGAAGCTCTGACCCTTTGGAGATATATCAGTATGCTTCCATAATTTAACCGTAATTGCAATACCTCCAATGGTATAAGCTATAGCACTCGCAGCTGCTGCACCTTGAACGCCCCATCCCGCGCCTGGGATCACCAGTTCTTTTCCACCAATCAGCACTGTTCTGGTGGAATATATAAGAAAAAAGTTCAGTACAATGTTAATAACATTAAAGGCAACTCCTACCTGCATAGGGGTTTTGGTATCGCCCACTGCCCTCAGGACAGTTCCAAAAATAATGTTCGCAGTTCGAAAAAGCATCGGTGCATAGAGGATCAGGAAATAGCTGGATGCCAGTTTCTGAATAGAAGGATCTACCTGCATCCAAACAGGGACTTTACGGCTCAGTCCCATTGTCAGAATTGTAAAAAATATTCCTACGATCACAACTGTCAGCACAGCCTGTCCTGAAGCTTTTTTTGCCTGTTCTTTTTTTCCTGCTCCGATTGACTGGGATATGTATGCCAGAAATCCTATGCTGATCGCAGAAACCGTACTTCCAATCAGCCAGTTTACTGTACTGGTAGCTCCAACAGCGGCTGTTGCACTTGTTCCCAGGACGCCTACCATACCAGTGTCCATATATTGTACTGCAGTCTGCATCAGCTGTTCCAGCATAGTTGGCCACGCAAGAGAAAAAATAACTGGCAGCATTTCTTTTGTTCCCTGATCTGCCAGTCTGGATCTGTTTCTAGTTGATTTCATCTTATTTCTTCCTGTTCTGTTACCTGTTATTTTGTGATACCAGTGTCAAAAGGTCAAAAAGCCGTTCGTGCTTGCACGATAAGGCGTTTGAACTTGGGACATGCCAAATATGAGAAAGTAGCGATTTACGCAGTAAATCAGCGGATTTCGAATATTTGGAGGATTGCGGGAGCAGCGGAGCTGGATCGCAATCCGAAGTATCAAATGAGTGGCAAAAGACCTTTTGACACTCATATCATTTTATGAATTGATTTAAAAAATATTTTAACAGAATATAAAGAAAAAAAATAGGGTAAAAGTAAAGAAAAGACAACAAAAAAACGATAACCAACCGGCTACCGTTTCCGTTCTGTACCTTCAAAACTACATACATGTTACATCCTAATGG
>NZ_JBCPGE010000008.1:88283-112632 GCF_040914025.1 Ruminococcus sp. RTP21484sp1_RTP21281st1_A8_RTP21281_210402 | reverse complement strand
ATTTAATAGTTATCCACATTATCCACAGGCTTATGCACATTTTTGCACTGGCCTGCATGTGGATTCTTATGTGTATAAAGTGCTTAACATAATACTACGACATAACTCGACAAAAATCACAGTTTTTCTTTAATTTTCCGCATTTTTCGGGTTTCCCATAAACATTATGTGCAACTTGGTTTCCACATTATCCACATTATCCACATAGTAGTCCACACACATTTTGTAAAAATCCCGGCAAAAAATCTCCTATTCTCATTTAAAAAGGGGTGTGCTATAATGCAAACACAATGAACAGTGATGATTCATATTCCCAGATAAGGAGTGTTTCCATGATCAGGTTACATAGTACAGGGCTTAATGATGCCACCATTTTATCCAATATTTTTATCGACCGTTTTATGCCAAAGGCAAATGGAGAATTTGTAAAAGTCTATATTTATCTGCTCCGTATGCTTGGCCGCCCGGAGGAAGCTTTCGGGCTTTCCCAGATGGCAGATTCCCTGTTCTGTACAGAAGGAGATATCCTCCGTGCGCTGAAATACTGGGAGTCTGAGAAGCTGATTACCCTCTTATACGAGGAAGCTGAATTGACAGGAATTACCTTACAGGCACCGTGGAATGAAGCAGATATGCTGGCTACGGTGACTCCCGCAGGTATCTGTAACGCTGGTTCGCTCGGAGATGTGCCTGATGCTTATCACATTTCTGCCCCAGAACCCACAGCCGGCATTCCCAGTGTCCCCACTGATAAACCGTTGCAGACTGATCAGGTCTCCCGCCGCAGCACCGATCTGCCTGTCCCCCCTTCTTTCTCCAAACCACTTTCCGAAACGAAAGCGCTTACCCCGGATCGGGTGAAGGAGCTGAAACAGAATGAAGATATTATCCAGCTTCTTTACATTGCCGAGCAATACCTCGGCAAAACGCTCACCCCCACAGAGACACGCAAAATCCTGTTTTTCTACGACGAGCTGCACATGTCTGTAGATTTGATCGATTATCTGATCGAATACTGTGTAGGACGTGACCACCGCAGCATCCGTTATATCGAGACGGTTGCCATGGCATGGAAGGAGGAAGGAATTACCACAGTTGAAATGGCAAAGGATTCCACCTCCCGCTACAGCAAAGAATATTTTTCTGTTCTGAAAGCGATGGGAATTGCCAACCGCAATCCTTCAGACGCGGAAATTTCGCTGATCAATACCTGGACCAGGGACTATGGTTTTGCCATGGAATTGATTCAGGAAGCCTGCTCACGGACAATTCTGCAGACTGGACAGCCAAGTTTTCCATATGCAGACAAAATTCTGCAGCGCTGGAAGGATAAAAACATCCGAACTTTAGGGGATGTCCGTCTTCAGGATGCCCAGCACCAGAAGCGCAAGCTGGAAAAAGCAGTGTCGAAGGCAGACAAGCCGAAATCCGCAGCCCCAAACCGCTTTAACAATTTCCATCAGCGTGACTACGATTTTGCTGAATATGAGAAGAAACTGCTTAACAAACCAAATTAAATCCTGGAAACAGATTTTTCTTTAAAACACATACGAACGTCTTATAACCTGGAAGGAGAATTTACATGCCCTTACAGAATTACCAATACGATACTATAATGCGGGAATACAACCGTCGCCAGGCCAGGAACCGCCGCATACAGGAAGAGCATCTTGCTGAAGCCTATGAGAAAATTCCCCGTCTGCGTGAAATCGACGAGGAAGTAGCTACTTTAAGTGCCAGGAAGGCCCGGGCCTTGATCAGCCGCCAGGAAGTCGGCATTGAAGATCTTCGCAATGATATTGCCCTGCTTTCCCAGGAACGCACTGCATTACTGCTTTCTTCCGGCTATCCTGCTGATTATCTGGAGATGAGCTACACCTGCCCTCTTTGCCAGGATACTGGCTATATCGGCAGCCAGAAATGCTCCTGTTTCAAGAAGGCAGAGATCGAACTTCTGTATACACAGTCAAATTTAAAAGAAATTCTTGAAAAAGAGAACTTTGACCACTTTTCTTTTGACTTTTATTCTGATACAATAACAAATGATTCAACGGGACTCACCGAACGTGAGACTGCACGTCGCGCGTATAAGATGGCGAAGGAATTTGTCGCTGACTTTGACAATTCTTTCCAGAACCTGTTTTTCTACGGCGACACCGGTGTGGGCAAGACCTTTCTTTCCCACTGCATCGCTCACGATCTTCTGGACAGTGCACACTGTGTGCTTTATTTTTCTTCATTCGAGCTTTTTGATTTTCTTGCAGGCTCTGCTTTTTCCAGAGGCAATGACGCTCCCGATGATGAACCGATTTTTGACTGTGACCTGCTGATCATTGATGACCTGGGTACAGAGCTTACCAACAGCTTTGTATCTTCACAGCTTTTCCTGTGTATCAATGAGCGGATCATGCGCAAGAAATCTACGATTATTTCCACAAACCTGAAGCTGGAAGATTTCTCAGCAACTTATTCTGAGAGAACCTTTTCCCGCATCGCCAGCAACTATCAGATGACTAAGCTTGTGGGAAAAGATATCCGCATTCAGAAAATTTTTTTAGGAGGAAAGTAAAGAATGGCACAAGAAGAATTGACTACACTTCCCGTTGGAAGGCTGGGATTAGTTCCTTTGGAAAGCTGCAGGAGCCTTGGACAGAAAGTCGACGAATGGCTCGTTAAGTGGCGTAAGGAGCGTGAGCATTCAGAATCAGATTCTTTCGCCTTTGAAGGATACAAAAGAGATTCCTATACAATCAAAGTTCAGAACCCGCGTTTCGGTTCCGGCGAGGGTAAATGTGTGATCACCGAGTCCGTACGAGGAGATGATGTTTATATTCTTGTAGATGTATGTAACTACAACATCTCATATCCAATTGGCAAATACACCAACCTAATGTCTCCGGATGATCATTATCAGGATCTGAAGCGTGTAATTGCAGCTATTGGAGGAAAGGCCCGCCGCGTGAATGTAATCATGCCATACCTTTATGAGGGTCGTCAGAGCAAGCGTATTGGAAGAGAGTCTCTTGACTGTGCTACTTCCCTTCATGAACTGATAAATATGGGAGTTGAAAATATTATCACTTTCGACGCACATGACCCACAGATTCAGAATGCCACCCCACTTCATGGATTTGAGACTGTTCAGCCTTCTTATCAATTTATCAAGGCTCTTCTTAACCATGAGCAGGGACTTCACATTGACAATGAGCATTTTATGATCATCAGCCCGGATGAGGGCAGCATGAGCCGTGCGATCTATCTTGCAAACATCCTGGGTGTTGATATGGGCATGTATTACAAACGCCTTGACTACTCCAAGAATGTAGGAGGAAGACATCCGATTGCAGCCTATGAGTTCCTTGGTCCAAATGTAGCAGGCAAGGATATGATCCTGATTGATGACATGATCTCTTCTGGTGACACTATCCTGAAGATTGCTTCTCTTCTTAAGGACAGGGGTGCCGGCAGAATTTACCTTTGCTCCACTTTCGGTCTGTTTACAGACAACCTTAAGAAATTCGATGAAGCACATGCTGCTGGCGTGTTTGACAAGCTTCTCACTACCAATATGGTATATCAGTCTGAGGAACTTCTTGCAAAACCATATTACATTTCCTGTGATATGAGCAAATACATTGCACTGATCATTGATACACTGAATCATGATATGTCTGTAAGCCATCTGCTGAATCCAGTTGACAGGATTAAACGCTGTGTAAACAAATATATGGCACAGTATGAGAAATAAATAAAATAATTTGAGGCTGACCCTTCCAGGTGTCAGCCTCTTGTTTTGTTATCATTTATTTGTAACTGTTCAGTACTTTCACAGTTACATGCTTCGTGAGCACTTAACATTCACTGTAACAGTTTTCTAAAAAATGTCAGCCATATCCTTATTATTGGTAAAAAGCAGCACCTGTCTGGGCTGTTTTTTCAGCCACCTGAAAACTGCCATAAGCTTATCCTGATTCTTCCCATGGAAAATATCATCCAAAATAACTGGAAAAACAGTTTCATTCGTGAACAACTCAGCAGCAGCCATCTGAATAGAAAAATACAGCATTTCAAGGTTTTCCTTTTCCAGATTTTCTGCCAAAACAGTTCCCTCTTCCAGACACAGTTCCAAACTCTGTCCCTCATCTCCATAGAACTCTATATATTTTCCATCTGTAAGTTCCCTGAAAATTTGGGATGCTCGTATCCGAATCTTTCTGCCTTTCTCAAGATAAATACTGCGTGACAGCTCTTTAATGGTATCCATAGCCAGGTTCAAGGACTGTGTTTCCAGATCTTCAGAAGTAGGAAGTGACATTTCCAGCTCAAATTCCTGATATTCGCTCTGCAAATTCGTAAAAGCAGTCAGTTTCTCACCGTAAATTCCATCAATATCTTCTTTACTGGATTTCAGCTTTTCCTGCTGTGACTGCAAATACACTTTTTTCTTCTTTAGCTTTACAAACTCCATATGCAGCTTTCTTCGTGCAGTAAGTGTATAAACCATTGCCACAACAGCAGCAATGATGCATACATCCATTCCTATTTTAGACATCTCATCAGTTAACTGAAATCTTCCAACAATACCAATAATTCCCACAATAACGGCCAGAATACCTGCTATCACCATTCCCAGATTCTTTTTCTCTATAGTCTGCAGCTGTTCTTCAATCACAGTGGCTTCTTTCCCTGCTGCCGAATAGATTTTTGCCTGCGCCTGAACCACCTGCCCCTTCTGGTCCCGAAGTCCATCCAGGTCATTCTGCAGACTTTCCAGTTTCTCGCTCAGTTTTTCCTGTTCTCTCTGAACTGCTTTCCTGCCACGTTCTTTCTGGGTGAGATATCCCTTGCGCCACATCTTCAGCATCTGCTCCGTTCTTCCAAGATCCACCAGACCATCTCCGCTTTTGCTGAGAACAGCCAGTTTATTCTGTAGTTCCTTTGCCATTTCCCTGGAAGAACTACCGCTAAGTGATTCTACCATAACAGTATTGTCGAACAGGTTCTCACTAAATCCCCCAAGGATCCTCTCGAGGGCTCCATTTTCCCCATTTAAAATTTCTCTGGTATCTTCACAGAACAGCTCACAATTATGGATTCCTGCCCCTGTTTCCCGCGTCAGGCGGTAATCTTTTCCATTGTGCTGAAACCATATAGTTCCACCATATTTTTCCCGGGAAGCTTCAGTTCCTGCTTTTTCATAAATTCCATTCTTTTCCTGCATTTCCTCAGGCACTCCAAAGAACATGCTCTTCACAAAGATAAACACAATGTTCATTTCTGTTTCTTTTAGTCCATAGAGCACATTTACTCCAGAGGTCAGTTCTATGTCTTTTTCCCGAAGCCCACCAAAATTATTTATTAATATGCGTTTAAAAATCATATAACCTTATTCCCTCGCACATACATCTCAATTTTACACTGCAATACATATTTTCTGTTACTATCTGCTTTGTGTCAGCTGGAATGTCTTGTCTCCAACAGTGCCTGCAAACCATAGTACAGGGCCTTATCTTCCACTGTATTTCTGTTTTTTTCCATAAAAAAGCAGATATAATCCCCTATCAAAGTTCCGGCATATTTTTTTTGCAGTTCTTCCAGATCATAAGCAGGTCTGGTCTCATCCAGTACTTCTGTAATATTTCCAAAGGATTTCAGTTTTTCCGGAATCAAAAAAAGCTCTGGTTTTCTTTTCCCTTGAAGAATTACACGATATATATTCAGTCCGCCCTTTTTAAATATCTCATCCTTCAAAGCTTCTTCAATAGATAGCTGGGTGCTTTCTTCATTTACATTGAGAAGAAGCTGACTATAGGTTCGAATAGAAAACGGCACAAATCTGGTTTTCACTTTTCCATTTTCAATCCTTCCCTCAATGTAGCCATGTGCTCCCAGATCATTGCTTTCAATTGGCTCAAGAGCTCCGCTGTAAGCAGCCACATCTCTTATTACGTTCTGGGGAGTATGGAAATGACCCAATGCAATATAATCAAAACCTGCTCCTGCAAGCGCAGCTGTATTTAATGGGCAATGGCTTTCATCACCGCCATGAGCTATAAGAATATGCACTCCATTATTTTTCACAGGGCGTACGCCATCATACAAGGGCTGTCTGATCTGTGAATGTTCATAGCTCATTCCATAAACATATACCTCGAATTGCGTATCTTTCACACAGGTTACCTTCTCTTCTGGAAAAAAAGTCACATTCGGTGCCCAGGTGAAAGTTCTGTAAAAAGAATTTTCTTTCAGATAATCCCTTTCTCCTGCCATTAAATATACCCTTGTTTCCGGTATTCCGGAAAATAACTCGTTTACTTCTTTCAATTCATATGGAAGTGGCTGACGATGGAACAAATCTCCGGCTATAAATAACAAATCCACCGGATTTTCGCGGATACCCGCAATAACCCGGCGGAATGTTTCCCAGATTTCATTCTCCCGCTTGTCACTCCATGGGCAGCCTCTGTCGGGCACTGCACCAAGATGTACATCTGCAAGATGAATAAATCTCATTCTTTTACCTCGTTTTATAAATCGCAGTTGTTAACTGTTCTCGGGAATGGAATTACGTCACGGATATTGCCCATTCCTGTGAGATACATTACACAGCGCTCAAATCCAAGACCAAATCCTGAATGACGTGTAGAACCATATTTACGCAAATCAAGATAGAAGTCATAGTCTTCTTCCTTCAGCCCAAGCTCTTCCATACGAGCTTTCAACTTACCATAGTCATCCTCTCTCTGGCTTCCACCGATAATCTCACCAATTCCAGGAACCAGGCAGTCCATAGCTGCAACAGTCTTGCCATCCTCGTTTGCTTTCATATAGAATGCTTTAATTTCCTTTGGATAGTCTGTAACAAAAATAGGTTTCTTAAAAATCTGTTCTGTCAGATAACGCTCATGTTCTGTCTGCAGATCACATCCCCAGGATACTTTATAATCAAACTTGTCATTATTCTTCTCGAGAAGCTCAATTGCTTCTGTATAAGTAACACGACCGAACTCAGAGCTTGCCACATGGTTCAATCTGTCAAGAAGTCCTTTGTCCACAAAAGAATTGAAGAAGTTCATTTCCTCCGGAGCATTCTCAAGAACATATCCAATCACATATTTCAGCATCGCTTCTGCAAGATTCATGTTGTCTTCAAGATCAGCAAATGCACACTCAGGCTCGATCATCCAGAACTCAGCTGCATGACGTGTGGTGTTGGAGTTCTCGGCACGGAAAGTTGGTCCAAATGTATATACATTACGGAATGCCTGTGCAAATGTCTCACAGTTCAACTGACCGCTTACAGTCAGGTTTGTCTCTTTCCCAAAGAAATCCTGAGAGTAATCAATATTTCCCTTATCATCTGTAGGAATATTATTCAGATCCATGGTTGTAACCTGGAACATCTCACCTGCACCCTCGCAGTCACTTCCTGTGATCAGCGGAGTGTGTACATAAACAAAACCTCTCTCCTGAAAGAATTTGTGTATTGCATATGCACAGAGGGAACGTACACGGAAAACAGCCTGGAAGGTATTTGTTCTGGAACGAAGATGTGTGATCGTTCTTAAATACTCAAGACTGTGGCGTTTCTTCTGAAGCGGATAATCTGGTGCAGATGTTCCCTCTACAGAAATCTCTGCAGCCTGGATCTCAAATGGCTGTTTCGCCTGTGGAGTCGCTACCAGAGTTCCCTTTACAATAATCGCTGCGCCTACATTCAGTTTGGAAATCTCAGCAAAATTGTCCATTGTATCATGGTAAACGATCTGAAGGGTCTCAAAATATGTTCCATCATGGAGAACAACAAATCCAAAGGTCTTGGAATCACGAACGCTTCGTACCCAGCCGCCTACGGTGATTTCCTGATCCAGGTATTTATCCCGTTCTCTGTAAATCTCTTTTACTGTTGTAAGTTTCATAATTAGTTCCTCTTTCTCCTCATTTTTCCAAACACTCATTTCTCTATAGTATAGACTATTCCTCTTATTCGCGCAAGGATATTTTTCCAGGGAATAAAAGAAGATCCTGTCTGTTAAGCTTCGACACTTTTGGACAAAGATCTTCTCTTCTGTAAGTATTTTCCTATTGCAAAGTTGCCTCATTCTCAGTATTTCTCTGAACGTTTAATGCAATATAAGATAATCCAGACAATACTTAAAAATTCGTTTGTAAGTCTTGGTGGTGTAATGAAGTCCATCATCGTCTGGCAGGTCAACTCCAGTTCCACTAATATTGGTACCATATCCATTCTCCATCAGATAAGAATACGTATCAATATATTCGAAAGTGCTGCCAAGAGCACTACCCACAACAGAATTGAATTTGCGGATTACTTCTTCTTTTCGGATTGCATTCTTACCAAGATATTCGATTGTCTTACTGTTTACCGGATTCACCGACATAAAGAACAGCTTGCAGTTCTTTTTCTGTAAGCTCTCAGCAATCTCCTGATAATAAGAAATATAATCATACATATTTCCAGGATCGTTTACTCCCAGATTAAAAATAACCGCAGTCGGTTTCAGAACGGAATAATTCTCTTCTGCAATAGAAAGAACCGTATTCATTCCCTGAGACTTCAGCCATTCAAGGCCCTTTCCCTCTTCGTATACAAAATCAATATCACGCAGCAGATTCGACTCATAATACCCTGAATTTAAATTTTGCAGCGTTCTCTGCATACGATTGGTACGGGAGTCTCCTACAAAAATAATGTGATTGTACCCCCGGCTGCTGCCATTTCCAATCTTCCAGCTGCTTGCGGATTGCAGAAGCTCTGAAAGAGTCAGGTCTTCCTCAGCGGAACGGTTAAACACAACTGCATACAGCTTTATGTTGCTGTTTACTGTAATAGTATCACCAGCTTCATAACGCGGTGCTGTGCTTTTTCCTAACTGGATATCCCATCCCATAAAGGTGTATCCGGATGCATTTCTTACAGACGGCAATGTATAAGAACTTCCAGATGCTACATTCTCTGTCTTGTAAACGGTTCCATCATTCTTGCACAAAGCCACCGTAAATGTTGTATCAGACTCGTAAACAGCATATAATTTTATATTTTTTTTGATTCGAATCTTCTGTCCCTCTGTATACGCCGCTTGGGAAGCATTCTTTTTAGTACTCCATCCAACTGCCTTATAGCCGCTTTTTTGTGGAAGCTCTGGCAAGGTAAGATATCCGTTTTTTGTAACAGCTTTGTTTAGTTTCTTAAATACTGTACTGGTGCTTCCGGTATTATCATAGAAATAAACTTTATATATACCAACTTTTTTACGCACCGCGTACAGATTTATATTCTTTTTCAGACGTATTTTTTTCCCCGCGGCATATACCGCTTTGGTATCGTTTTTCTGAGTGGACCAGCCAAGATTTTTGTATCCGGTAATTGCAGGAACTGCCGGAAGCTTAATTTTTTTCCCGGCACTTACCTTTATACGCAGCTTGGAATAAGATGTTTTTCCACTTTGATTCCAGAATCTGACAACTACGTTCTTAGTGGCCGCCTGTACAGACTGAACACCACTAATCCCAATTTTTCCATCATTTCTAAATGAAACTCCGAACAAAATCAACATTGTGGCCAACAGAACCCGGAAAATCCTATTTTTTCTTTTTGTTTTATTTTTCATAGGCACTCCTCTGCTTTTTAATGTCTCTCCTGCTTTCATCATCTGCACAGAAAATAAATAGTTCTTATTTCATCTTCTGTGCTGTCTTCAGTATAATCAAACGGACACATTCTTTCAACCCCAAAAGATTGTCTTTATGATTTGGTTACAAATTTTCAATAAAACGCATAAATGCAGCTCTGCCCTCTCCTGTACATTTGTAAACACCAGCATCTTCCAGCACGTGAACAAACACATTTCCAACTTCTTTATGAAGAACCTCTTCAATATTGTCTTTATCAAGATGATCGTACTTCGGAAGGAATTCTTTTACCCACTGCGCATGTTTTTCAATCTTCTCATTAGAAGCAACATCCTTGCCATCCAGAATATATTCTTCCAAAAGCTCCAGTTCTTCTTTTAGTCGCGCAGGGAGAACTGCCAAGCCCATAACCTCGATCAGACCGATATTCTCCTTCTTAATATGATGGTACTGTGCATGCGGATGATATACGCCAAGAGGATTTTCTTCTGTGGTAATATTGTTTCGCAGAGTCAGATCCAACTCATACATATCACCTTTTTTACGTGCGATCGGAGTGATCGTATTATGAGGTTCACCATCCGTTTCTGCAAAAATGAATGCAGCCTCATCTGTATAGCCTCTCCAAACCTCCAGCACATGAGTTGCCAGATCAATCAGGCGCTTCTCATCTTTATGACGGATACGAAGTACAGACAGCGGCCATTTTACAATACCAGCCTCCACATCCTCATAGCCCGGAATAGTTACATATTTCTCAATTTCAGCCTTTGCCATAGCAAACGTATAATGGCCGCCCTGGAAATGATCGTGACTGAGAATAGAACCTCCCACAATCGGTAAGTCTGCATTTGACCCCAGAAAATAATGTGGAAACAGCTTCACGAAATCAAACAGCTTGATAAATGTGTTTCTCTCGATTTTCATAGGTGTGTGCTGGAAATTAAATACAATACAATGCTCATTATAATAAACATAAGGAGAGTACTGCATTCCCCACGGACTATCATTGATTGTGATCGGAATGATTCTGTGATTCTCTCTTGCAGGATGATTTGCGCGGCCTGCATATCCCTCATTTTCCGGACAAAGCAGACATTTGGGATAGCTGCTTGATTTGATAAGCTTTGCCGCAGCAATAGCTTTCGGATCTTTCTCTGGCTTAGAAAGGTTGATTGTAATATCAATTGCTCCATAAGGAGAATCCACAGTCCATTTCTGGTCTTTCTTTACACGATAACGACGAATATAATCACTGTCCTGGCTTAATTTATAGAAATAATCTGTTGCTTCTTCCGGAGATTTCTCATATTTTTCCCAGAAAGACTTCTGTACCTGAGCCGGGCGGGGCATAAGACAGTTCATTAATCTTGTATCAAACAGATCTCTGTAAACCACACTGTCCTGAATCAGACCACGTTCTACAGCTTCGTCTAACAGTTCTTTCAGAACTTCTTCCAGATTAATATCAGAATATTCCTCTGCCGGTTCTGTGTATTCATCTTCTTTAAAAACATCAAGAAGAAGATTTGTTGTATAGTTTTTCTCACAGGCAGGAGTCAGCCCTGTCTCAATTCCATACTGTACCAGTTTTTTAATACTTTCGCTTAGCATTTTTCTGTCCTTTCCTGTTGCTTTATTTTTAACAGTCTGTCCTCCACCACAGACAGACTGTTAACCACCACTTTGCTGCATCTTTCACATCTAGCATTTTTTGCATACATGTTCAATATCGGACTGTACTGGCTTTCCCAACAGCCACTTTAAAGCTTCAGTTTCTCAACATAACTTATAAAAATATTGCCGGCCTTTTCAAACAGCTCCGTACTGTCATTCATACCGTAAGGATAAGTTTCCCCTTTCTGCGGATCGTACAGATATGTGTTATATTCATCATATCCAATGATCACAACACTGGTATTATCCTCGGTCTTGGCAATTACCGGACGCTGGGCGCTGACCTCATATAAGACACTGTCTAATGTACAACCAGACAAATCAATGATAGTACCCTCATCCCCAAGAGCCTCCTGCAGTGCTGTAACATCCAGGGATGCACTCTTCATTGCTTCCGGCACATCCTCCAGATTAAGAGTCAGCTTTGTCTTCTTATTTCCACGCTCCCATACATACTGCTGAGCACGATTCAGCACAACACCAGTCTGATCATCTGCTCTTTGAAGCGCAAGTGCAGGATCTGTGAATGTACTGTCCAATCCTCCTTTTGCATAAACATAGTAAATATCTTCCTCAGGAATCTGCGTATCCAGAATAATACGGTCATCACCTATATTTTTCATTTTTGCATAAACGACTAACGGTTCCTGAATTTCAGGCGTTTCAGTGAGAGCCAGTCGTATCTGAGTTCCGGTTCTGGAATTTGTCACAAGTTCCACGGATACAGTATTGGTCGAGGCTTTGGAATTATTCAGAATATTATCCTTGCTTACTGCTTTGTATCCTTTTTTTGTCTTCTTGGACAACTGAAATTCCATCATAGTGTTTCCCATGGTAATATCAGTTACATACAATCCATCCTGATGATATTCTTTTTTCAAAGTTCCATCAAATCCTTCAATACGGACCGTATGAATCCCCGTAGTCTCATGACCATTATCGTCTGCGATCACATCTCCATCAACTACGATTCCATAAACAAGATCTTCATTCATAAATCCATTCAGCACTAAAGACTGTCCTGAAGATGGTGCAAGACTCCTGGTTTCTAATGTTTCAAAATCTATTTCTTTTATATTTCCGGCGCTTTCACCTTCCTGAATGATCCATGCAGCATGTGCACCTGTATCCGAAACAGCAAAGTCATCTATTTTAATTCCTTCCTCAAGAACCTCACTGGTACCATCTGAAATGTTTATCTTATAAAGCTTATTTGCAAATAAAAGATAAAGAGCATTTTCTGTACTGACATAGGATAATGTTCCAAGATCCTCTTTCAGGAATTCGTAGGATTCTGTAGACGGAATAAATACTTTTTCTTCCACCACATTCTGATCATTGCTGTAATGATATACACAAACACCACAGTATCCTTCCCGAACGCCTCTGTTCATATATCCATAAAGAACAAAGTCCACATCTCCGTTATCTTCCACACGGATGATCTTTATATTATGCTGGTATCTGGAATCCCTGAAATCTCCATCCGTTTCTTTGCGAAAACTGAAAATTCTGGAAAATTTTCCATCATCAGGAGAATAAGACCATAAATCCCCTTCCTGAACGAAAGCAAGAACTCCTGCGTTTTCATTCATCATATATTCCACATTTTTGTCTCTGACTCCAAGTAAAAGCCCCTTGTCGGAAATGCTGATGGAGCTTTCCTCAAATACCTGTGATGCACTTCGTTTAAAATCCAGAAGCATGATTCTGGTTTCAGTATAACGCATCCGGTAAAATTCTGTCACATCATAGATTTCCTGGTTTCCATTTTCATCCAGTGCCGCAATCTGATATTCAACAGAAAGACTGGCTGTGGTTTCATTAATATCCTTCACTACAGGAATTCCCTTTCTGTAAATCTGAGGGTTCAGATTGCCCCAGCTGATCTGGGCAAATGTAGAATTGATATTAATGTCTGTATAGTTGGTAGACGTACTGGATGTGTCTGATTCCAGGTAAGCAGTCAGATCCTCGGCGGACGCTTTATCCAGACATTTTTCATAAAAGCTCGCAACAAACTTCACGTACTGAGCAGCATTCACATTGGATCTGGAAACTACTCTTGTATAGTAATAAGCTGTTCCCTTATTTGTCTCAAGAGATAATTGCAAAGAATACTCCTGATTCATCAAAAGATCACTGCTCAGCTTAATTGTTGTTGTCAGATAGCTGTCCTGTTTATCCAGACTTTTAATCTTACGGTTTTCCAGTACCTTACTGCCATCTGAAGTACGTATCTCATAGGAAAGGCTTTTCACCTTTGTATCATAGGCATTTATGACAAAGGACAGTTCCTTGGATGTATCAATAGGCGTCACACTGTCCCTGGTAAAATCAGACTGCATAGGCTGTGCATAACCATACATCCTGTTTGCATAATTTCCATCAAAATCAACCATTACCTCCGGAAAAACCGGATCATTCATATCAGAGCGGTCATCCGTAGTCTCACTATTCAGCAGGAACGAACTTCCTGCCACGCCGAGAACAAAAACAAACAGGAGAATCACTGCTCTGCGTAAAAATTTAATCATTCTTTCTCCTCTTAACTCTCTGATTGTACCTCCCCTTCACGGTACAGAAGTCTTTCCAGTGTAGGATTTATATGCAGTTCCTTCATAAGCTGCACTGTACTCTTCATATCTTTTGGTTTGCCTGTCTTTACAGCACGGATCAGCAAATTCTTGGGTGTATGCTCCATATCAATAAATTCCAGAATCTGAGTTTCGTATCCCATACTTTCCAGCAGATTGGCTCGAATTCCATCTGTCATCAAAGCAGCCATTCTCTCCTTAAGAATGCCATATTTCAGTACAGGCTCCAACACTTCATTTTTTATCTGTCTATTTACCTCATGCTGACAGCAGGGTACAGACAAAATAACTTTCGCTCCCCATTCCACAGCCTTCGCAAGAGCATAATCTGTAGCTGTGTCACAGGCATGCAAGGTTACTACCATATCAACAGAAGAAACACCTTCATAATCAGCAATATCTCCCTGATAAAAATGCAGTTTTTCATATCCATACTTTACTGCAAGATGATTACATTTTTCTATTACATCTGTTTTCAGATCCAGACCAATAATATTTACATCATAACCTTTCAGTTCTCTCAGATAGTAATACATGGCAAATGTAAGATAGGACTTTCCGCATCCAAAATCAAGAATGGTCACTTCCCGCTGTTGATCCAGTCTTGGAAGAATGTCCTGAATAAATTCCAGAAATCGATTGATCTGTCGGAACTTATCGTATTTTTGGGTAATAATCCTGCCTTCCTTATTCATAACACCAAGATCAACAAGAAAGGGGACTGGAATATTTTCCTTAAGTATGTACTGCTTTACACGATTGTGGGCCAATATCTGCGTGCCCTTGCTGAAGGTCTTGTCCTTTCCGAAAGCCAGACCTTTTCCATTTTCGGGATGACGTCTGGTCTTTATGGTCATCTTTCCTTTTTTGCTTACCAGAATAGTTCCATCCAGCGCCATCCCACTTGCCTGAAGCTGAGAAAAATCATGCTGCAGCCCCGCTTTTAAATATGAGATCAGTTCCTCTCTGGAATAATTTTTATGGAGCACCTTCGTCCCTACAGTTTCAGAAGCCTGATAAACCACCTTCCCCCGGATTTCTACCGGGCGTATTTTTACTTTGGATGGTCCGTCCCCTCTGCTGCCGCTTAGGATAGCTTGACACAGCTGTTCATTTATCTGTTCCTCTAAATATTCATCTATTGTTTTCATTTTTATTATAAATATTTTCTTTTATATTCTGTAATCGTTACTGTTCACTCCGCTCACAGCAACCTCTAATTGTCATTTTGATGCGTCTTATCTGTAAAAATCTCCCCTGCATCTTCTTCGTCGGCATCTTCTTCGTGATATTTCATGAAAAAGAAGCACTTCTACCAGATCACCAAGAAGTCCATCAGACATTGCTTCCATATCAGCCTCTGATCTTACTTCATCCACGATCTTCCTTCCAAGGTGATACAACATAAACCTGTCAGGATATTCATCGTAAAGCCGGCTGCCTTCATAATCCTGAAGATCACATTCTTCTTCCACTTTTTCCTGTATCTTTCTGGCAGTGTCCGGATAGTAGGATTTCATCAGAAAAAATTCCTCTTCTTGTTCCTTTTCTCCCCGGTAGAGCAAGGGATTTGCATAGCTTGTGTAAAATGGATAAAAATCTTTATATATCATATCAGCAATTTCGATTCCTTTTCCATTTCACTCTCATTATATGCAAGCTTCCGTTTTTCGGTCAATTGCACCATTTTTCAAATACGCGCCAAAGCGTGTTTGAAAAAGGCTTTCTGCAAGATGTACGTCACAATTTGTGGAAGATTTTGCCCGGATGATGGCGCCGTAGCGGGCTACGGCAACTGAATTCGGGAAAAATATACCGCAAAGTGGGGCGTGCAGATTGCGGGAATGATTTTTCAAATACGCGCCAGCATATTTAAAGTAAGCCTCACACTATGGTCAACAGCTGCTTTCTCAAATTCGCTGTAATCCATCTGCGCACTTCCATCAGCCTTATCAGAAATAGCACGGACAACCAGAAACGGAATTTCATTTAAGTATGCTGCCTGTCCAATGGCTGCACCTTCCATTTCAGTCGCATATGCTGAAAACTCTGATACAATTCGATTCTTAACATCCTGATCGCAGACAAACTGGTCTCCAGAAGCAATTCTTCCTTCAAATACCTGAATATCCGGATTTACTTCCTTACATACTTCTGCAGCAAGTCTGCGGAGATTATCATCTGCATTAAAGAAAAATACAGGCATTTGCGGAATCTGTCCCTTGCGGTATCCAAATCCGGTAGCATCCATATCATGCTGTACAACATCTGTGGAAAGAACAATATCACCGATATTAATATTTTTATTTAAGCTTCCTGCAATTCCTGTATTAATGATCGCATCTACTGAAAATACATCTGCCAGAATCTGAGCACAGATACCAGCATTTACCTTGCCAATTCCGGAACGCACTACAACAACCTTTTTCCCAGCAAGTATTCCCTCATAAAAATCCATGGAAGCTTTTTTTATAATTCGTACATCTTCCATTTTTTCTTTTAAAATCGCAACTTCAACTTCCATTGCGCCAATAATACCAATTGTTTTCATTTAGCATTCTCCTCTGTTTTTGAAAGTTAACTGCTTCTTCATCTGACATTATACCAAAACTTCTTGCTATATCCAACTTAAATTTGGCATGGAAACTTATAATATCTTCTGCTATAATGAGAGAAGGTGCAAAGCTATTGCTGTTCATAACCTGACCAGCGTTCCTGAGCTCCTGATTTTACATAACGATTGGAGGAAAAAACAATGGAATATAAAACAAAAGGTGTTTGTTCTATGGCAATTCAATATGATATTGATGATGAACAGAAAGTTCACAATGTGAAATTTATTGGTGGATGTTCTGGAAATACACAGGGAGTTGCCAAACTTGTAGAAGGTATGCCGGCGAAAGAAGTAATTGCACGCCTGGAGGGAATCCAGTGTGGACGCAGACCTACTTCATGCCCAGACCAGCTTGCCACTGCTTTAAAAGAAGCGATTTCATAATTACTTCCCCGGGATTTTTGTCCCGGGGATTTCTTTTCAGACTGTAACACTTACCCATCAGTTCTGTCCCATTTATCACATAAAGATTGGACATCCCTTGAAAACTTCTCCAGATCTTTGTTTGCACAGCCCTCGTTTTTGCGTATGACGGAAAGCAGTCTGTATCCAAGCGCAAGCAACTTTTCGTATACCTTTGCAGCCTTAGATGCTTTTTGTAACGCAGCAGGCTTCTGTATCTTAACGCCCTCTGCCTCGTACAGAAATTCGCCTTCAGCCAGATCAAATTCTGTTCCACTGAATGGCGCATATGCATCATAGTTCATCTCATCACGCAGTCTTGCAGCAAACAGTTCTGTCACAGTATCCTCGCCATGAGTAACAAACACTTTCTGAGGCTTTACTTCAAATGCTTTTATCCAGTCAACCAGACCATTTACATCTGCATGGCCACTGATTCCCGGCATACGGCAGATTTTTGCTGCAACGTGCACCGGTTCACCAAAGAGTTTTATTTCCTGAGTTCCTTCCAAAAGGGCGCGTCCCGGAGTTCCAACAGCCTGATAGCCCACAAAAAGAATGGTGCTGTCCTCCCGCCACAGATTATGTTTCAGGTGATGTTTAATTCTTCCTGCATCACACATTCCACTGGCAGAAATAATCACCTTACAGTCATCATCGAAATTGATTGCTTTTGAGTCTTCACTTGTTACGGATATCTTCAAACCAGGAAAGCTAAGAGGATTGATTCCTTTTCGAATAAGTTCCAGAGCCTCGTCATCAAAACAATCATATTTATGAATACCGAAAATATTTGTTGCTTCATTTGCAAGAGGGCTATCTACAAACACTTTAAAATTATCATGCCCGTGAATAAGGCCTTCTGCTTTTATCTGTCTGATAAAATACAGCATCTCCTGCGTTCTTCCCACTGCAAAAGAGGGAATTACCACATTACCGCCCCGGTCAAAGGTCTCCTGAATGACATCTGCCAGAAGGCGCACATAATCTGGTCTCTCTCCGTGGCTCCGGTCTCCGTATGTAGATTCCATTACCACGTAGTCTGCTTTTCTAAAATAGGCAGGGTCTTTTATAAGCGGCTGATTTTTGTTTCCTATATCTCCCGAAAATACAATTGTTTTTTCAACTCCAGCTTCACAGATATTCACCTCAATACTGCTTGATCCAAGAAGGTGACCTGCATCAATAAACTTTACTCTCAGCCCCTCGCCAAGAATTATTCCAGTCTCATATGGACAGCCTACAAAATTACGAATAACCCCTAATGCATCCTCCATGGTATAAGCTGGAACAAATTCAGGCTTCCCCTGACGTTTTGCCTTGCGGTTACGCCATTCTGCCTCAAACATCTGGATATGGGCACTGTCACGGAGCATAATATCGCAAAGATTACAGGTTGCCTCTGTGGCATATACAGGTCCTTTAAAGCCTTTTGCGTAAATAGCAGGAAGATTTCCGGAATGATCCATGTGTGCATGTGTTAAAAGCACAAAATCTAATTCTCCCGGAGGCACAGGAATATCTTTATTTTCATAATAATCAGGTCCCTGTTCCATTCCACAGTCTACAAGAAACTTTTTTCCTGCTGCTTCCAGATAATAGCAGCTCCCGGTAACTTCATGTGTTGCTCCAATAAAAGTGATCTTCATACAGATTCCCCCTTTTACCCGAACTCTTACTTATATTACATATATTTTTCTGTTTTTATGGCATAACATCTTCACTATTTATAATATGCTGAACAGAGCTGACAAATTTCGCTGAATCAGCCTGGCTTGCCATACTTCCGGCAAGAATACCGATTGCAGCAAGAACTGCAATCCCTGCTGCCTTTCCATATTTGTACCAGGGTTTATTTTCTTCTTTTTCAAACTGACGTAGCTTATCAGAAAATCCTGCAATAAAATCAATTTCCTCAGCTGAACTTTCTGTTGATTGAGCATCTTTTAAATTTTCCTCTTTGGACGCCTCGTTCCGGAATCCTGGAAACTTCACTATTTCAGCAGTCTTTGTATCATTATTCATAGCTTTTGCAGAATTGGCCTCATTTATTTTATCTTCATCCAGTTTGCCTTCTGCTTTCATTTTCTTTAAAAACTGCTGATACGCCTCATCCAGTTCCTCATCCGAAATCTCAAAATCATTTGCAGCATTTCCAAGAAGACTTTCTTCTATCATTTTTGCTTCTTTGATCATTTCAGCTTCTAACCGACTGTCGGTTTTCTCTCCTATCTTTTTTTTGTTCATTTTTTTCTCCCAGATTTTTTTCTTTTCTTGACAATTCCCTTTTAGGGGTTCATATTTATTAAATAGGTCGCTATTCACAAAGTGAACTGTAACTATTAAACACTTATTCAGGAGGATCCTATGAAGCATATTATCCTTACCGGCGGTGGTACTGCCGGACATGTTACCCCGAATATTGCTCTGATTCCCGCTTTACAGGAAAAAAGTTATAAAATTTCTTACATCGGCTCCTACAATGGTATTGAAAAACAGCTTATTGAGGAGCTTGGTATTCCTTACTATGGAATTGCTTCCGGTAAATTAAGACGATATTTTGATTTGAAAAACTTTTCAGATCCATTTCGCGTTATAAAAGGCTATTTTCAGGCTAAAAGTCTTATGAAAAAATTAAAGCCTGATGTAGTATTTTCCAAAGGTGGCTTCGTAACAGTACCAGTGGTAATTGCCGCAGGCAAACGCCACATTCCGGCAATCATTCATGAATCTGATATGACTCCGGGACTTGCTAATAAGCTTTGCCTTTCTTCCGCCACAAAAGTCTGCTGTAACTTTCCAGAAACTGTAAATAATCTTCCAAAAGATAAGGCAGTTCTTACAGGTACTCCTATTCGTCAGGAGCTTCTCCATGGTAATAAAGAACACGCTCGCGCATATTGTGGTTTTACTTCAGATAAACCAGTTCTTTTGGTAATTGGCGGCAGTCTGGGTGCTGCTTCTGTAAACGAAAATGTACGAAAAATTCTTCCTGAACTGCTGAAAGAATTCCAGGTTATTCATATTTGCGGCAAGGGAAAAACGGATGAAAGTATCCAGCTGACAGGTTATGTCCAATATGAATATGTTCAGGAACAGCTTCCTGACATGTTTGCATTGGCAGATGTAGTAATCTCCCGTGCAGGAGCTAATGCTATCTGTGAACTTGCCGCACTTTCAAAGCCAAATCTCTTAATTCCATTGTCCGCAAAGGCAAGCCGCGGTGATCAGATTCTCAATGCCCGCTCCTTCGAGCGCCAGGGTTACAGTATGGTACTGGAGGAGGAAGAGATTACAGAAGCGTCTCTCTTAGAGGCAATCCGCAAACTCTATCAGGAACGTAATAAATATATTGCGGCTATGTCTGCAGGCAAAAACTTAAATTCTATTCAGCATATTGTGAATCTCATTGAAGAATGTATTCATTCCTGATTTTACACTGCATACCTCTGTTATTTAACAGAGGTATGCTTTTTAATTTTACTCTTTTTCCAGTCTTAAAATTTCTGCTAAAAGCCATTTTCTGGCTCTAAGTACTCTGTTATTTACATTATTTCTTGTATAGCCAAATTCGCGCGCTACTTCTTCAGTAGATACACCTTCCATTACAACTCGCATAAAAATCATATAGTTAATTAAATTTTTCCGTCGCAGGCCTTCAAATGCCATTGATAAATATTTCTGTTTTTCCAGCCCCAGTAATGCCGCTTCTGCGCTTTCTGTAGTACGATACTGCAATTCAGCCACATCATTGTCAAACATTACTTCCCGCTTTACATATGATTTTCTCAGGTAGTCCCTTCCTTTATTGGTTGTTTTCCATACCACCAATGCGTGAAGCTTTTCTTCGCTGGAAGCATCCAGTCTCTCTTTTATTTCGTAAAAGTATGAAAATACCTCCTGTGTAACATCCTCGGCTGTAAAACGGCTTTGTACAATTCCATTTGCGATTTTAACAGAGACTTTATAATACCGTCTGTAAAATGTGTTAAATTCTTCGCTATTCATCTTGTGTACCCCGTTTTCTAGCAGCTTTTCAATTTCTCCAGGATTTCATTTTTCACCTCGTCTGTTAAAGTTCCAGGTTTCCAGGTAATTCCCACCTGATCTCCTTCATATCTCGGAATCAGATGCATATGAAAATGAAAAACAGTCTGTCCTGCCGGTTCGCCATTATTTTGTACAATGTTAAAACCATCGCACTTTAACGCCTCGGTCATTTTTGTGGCCATTTTCTTTGCCAGAATCATTGCTTTCGCAGCCATATCATCTGATATCTCATAGATATTAGCCGCATGCGCTTTCGGCAAGATCAAGGCATGTCCTTTACTTGCAGGACCCAGATCCAGAATTACTCTGAAGTCTTCATCTTCATACAATGTTGCTGATGGAATCTCTCCGTTTGCAATTTTGCAAAAAATACAATCACTCATAGTCTTATCCTCCCAAATAGAATATATAAATTATACGTCTGATAATAGCGAAAATCACATTTTTTTCCAAAATTTTTTAAAAAATTTTTGGAACAGTATTTTTTATTTCTGTCGAATAATCTCGATTTTTTAAGTACGATTTTATTTGTCATTTGTCCACTTCAATGATACACTTCACTTGAGGTGAGCTTATGAAAAATAATTTAATCTTAAACAAAAAACAGGATGAATTTCATCTGATACTATCACGATTTTCCCATGAGATACGCAATCCCATAGCACTTATTAACAGTGAGATTCAGATGATTGAAGACACACATCCTGAAGTTGTCTCATTTGATTACTGGAATGATATTACAGCTAATCTGGAGTATACCAAAGAATTGTTAAATAATCTTTCGGATTACAATAATGCCCATAAACTTGAACGGAAAAGAACTGCTTTTACTGCCTATCTTAAGGAAATTATTTCCAGTATCCAGCCCACTTACCAGTACCTGGGCATTACCTTAAAAACTGATATTTCGCCCTCACTGCCTGCCCTCTTTATTGATCCCGTTAAATTAAAGCAGGCTTTACTGAATCTGCTCAGAAATGCAGCAGAAGCAATTTCCTGTGCTGATGGAAAAGTAAAATTATGTGCTTTTTCCAGTGACCAAAGGGTACATATTGTCATAACTGACAATGGATGCGGCATACCGGAATCACAGCTGAATGAAATTTTTACTCCATTTGTAACATTCAAAGAGGGTGGAACCGGACTGGGGCTGGCAATCACCAGAGAGATCATCCAGGCTCACAGCGGAAACATTTATGCAGAAATTGAATCCGATGGGGAAACATCCTTCCACATTGTTCTGCCAGAAAAATTTCCCGGATGATAAAGAACTGCCGCCAGGATAAATCCACAAACCATGCCGCCAACATGGGCTGCATTATCTACACCAGTACTTGTAAAACCGAAATACAATGAGAATCCGGCCATGATCATCATCTGTCGTACGGAAATATCCTGAATTCTTCCATGATTTCGAATAACTACATAAAGCATTGCTCCCATTACTGCAAAAACGGCACCAGAGGCACCAGCTGACACTGCATAATCCGCTGATTTCATTTCCGTAATAAAAGAAAAAATATTTCCACCAAGACCGCCAAGAAGGTAAATTAAAATAAATTTAATCTTCCCTACAACCGGTTCCAGGCGCTGTCCCAGTACAAAAAGGACAAGCATATTATTGGCAATATGATAAATTCCAAAATGCAGAAACATACAGGTAAATAACCTGTATATCTCTCCATTTCCAAGAATCAGCGGTGGATAGGCGGCTCCACATTCAATCATGTGAGCAGTATTTTCTGATCCGCCGGTAAAATCAACAATAAGAAATATCAGTATATTCAGAAGTATAAAAAGAACCGTTATTGGTTCTTTTTTTATTTCTTCCACGCCATCACCTCGATATTTTCAGTCTACTTTCGAGACTGTTTTTGTTACTTTCTGATAATAGAATAAGTATAGCACAATTTCTCTGATACCTCAACAGATCAGACCCGGTAAATTTATAAATCTGTTATTTTATTTCAGAAACACATACCTGGCCTGCGCAAAGTCTATCTGATCCTGATCCTGAAGGCAATATTCCTCATCCCCTCTTAAAATTTTACCATTTACAGATGTTCCATTGCGTGAATTCAAATCCGTAAGATAATATTCTCCCTCCCGTTTCCGTATCTTCGCATGTATCCGGCTTACTGTAGGAAGATCGATCACCGCATCCGCTGCATTCTCCATTTTCCCAATTACCGTAAGTTCATTCTGAAGATAGATCGTAGCAAGTTCACCAGGTTCACGGCTTACAAGAGTTGCCGGTCCAGTAACAATATTCGCAGATAACACCACTGTTTCGCCGCAATTTTTTTGTGATATTGATATTTTTTCTTTTTGGTGCAATACTTCTGCTGTATTTTGCATTGAAGTCGTATTTCTTTCAATGCTATCTTTAAAGTTCACCTTATCTTTTCCTGAGTCTTCACTCACTTTTTTATTTTCTCTTTTATTCTGTATTTCCAGATGTCCCTTTTTCTCATGTCTGATGCAATTCTTATTCTTTATAACGGACACACCCCAGGTACACAACATTCCAATTACCATAATCCCAGCTGCCACTCCCAGAATAACCTGCATAGATACCCTCGGCAGATACCCCAGTGTTTCTGCGGCCACAACCACCAGTGCAAAAAATCCAGCTGCTACACACCAAATCAAAAATCCTTTAGACGTACCCCCAACATCTTTTTTCTTTTTTTCAGATAATTCTTCCTCCCAAAGCAACTCTTCCAGATGTTCTTCCTGAGGCTTTTCCTCTTTTGACTCCCCATAATTTTCAAACAGATCAATTTTCTCACTGCCATCTGAATTACACCTTTTCTCTGTCATAGTGCCTGATTCCTGCAAAATTGAGGAACCAACTGTTTTTTCTATTTCCTCTCTATCCTGATAAAGTTCCTTTTTTATATATTCCAAATGAAAACTGTCTTCCAAAGCTCTTCTGTATATTCCATACCCAAGCATTACAGCCTTTGAGTCTTCATGATCCAGAATCGGAAGAATATACTCTGTCAGTTCCTGAAATTTCTGTCTCACATCTTCATCATATCCAGGAAGATAACAAAAATAGATCTGTCTCTTTTCCACATCTACATACATATACTCTGGCTTCAATACTAACCTGCATGGATTCAGCAAATATTCTGACATATCTTCCATCACCTGCACAAATCCACCCAGGATCATCTGAAGATCTTCGTAACCCATTTTCTTTTCTTCATAAAGAGAAAGCAAAGACTGTTTGGAGGTAATGTCATAACACACCATAAACTGTCCATCAACTCCCTGCACTCTGCATTTAAGAATAGATGGAATCGAATTGCCAACCAGCATTCTCATCTGATAAGAAGAAGTATCTGGT